>CAZELN010000007.1:960-22301 GCA_964513275.1 uncultured Gammaproteobacteria bacterium | reverse complement strand
GGCCGTGCGGACACACTTCCCGCGTTATTTGATTCGCTTCTCGCACAGACGGACAAGGTTTGGAAACTCATGCTTCTTGTCAACGGTGCCACTCCTCTCATGCGCAAGGAGATTCTTCATGTGCTGAATCAATACGATGCTCGTCTAGCGATCGACGTTTCTCACAGTGAAGAGAATCTTGGCTTTGCGGGCGGACATCAGAAATTATTTGAGACGCACCAGGCACCGTATGTGCTCTTGGTCAACGATGATGTCGTCCTTGCTCCAGAGTATATTGAACAACTACGAACCTATCTGGATGTGCACCCACAGGTCGCTGCCGTTTCTGGAGTGCTTGTTCGTCCCGACGGTCGTGTGGATAGCCTTGGTCTTCTGCTCCACGCAAACGGAAAAGTTTCAAATATCAGTGAAGGAGAAATAGACTCATCGCAGATGTCGGAGCCCTTTGAGGTCTTTGGGGTCGCTGGCACGCTTCCGCTTCTGCGTTGTGACGCGGTTGTGGACGCCAGTCATGATGGTCGGTTATTTGATCCGGCATTTGGCTCGTACAAGGAAGACATTGAACTGGCTTTTCGTCTTCGCCTGACCGGTTGGAAATCGGTGATCGTCCCTGCAGCCATGGCCGTGCACCATCGAACGTTTCGTCGTTCTCGTTTGCATCGTCACGTGTCATTTTACGCGCAGGCACATTCGTATCGGAATCATTGGTGGAATCTCCTAGCGTTCTATTCCATGAGGGATTACTTACGTCATGCATGGGCTCTGGTTCCCTTCGAGTTCGCAAAGTTTGCCTTTCTGTGTTTGACACATCCACGCATTCTGCCTTGGACCGTCTCAACCACAGCCTCGCATTGGCAGGAGCTTATGCGTAAGCGCCGTCATTTTCTATGAAGTATTCACGTGAGCGTGCCGACATTGCGATCGTAACGGTCTCGACAAATAAACTAGACGAGGTGTGTTTGACGTCCGTACGACGATGTCTTGAGAGCACCTCTCTGTGCGTGAAATTTATTGTGGTCGATAATGCCTCAACACAGATGGATGCGCACGCATATGTGAAATCTCATGTCCCCGGAGCCATCGTTATTCTCCGAGAGAGCAATTATGGATTTGGTTCCTCCTGCAATCGCGGCGCGCAGGAGGTGGATGCGGACTACTATTTTTTCCTCAATCCCGATACGCGTATGGACGATCCATCCATGCTCGAGCGTCTCTATGCCTTTTTACGCGCGTATTCTAAGGTTGGGATCGTTGCGCCGAAAATTCTTTACATGGATGAGCGCGTGCAAGAAACGTGTCGACGGTTTCCTTCCTGGTTTACCCCTCTGATTCAGCGCACATCGATCATCGACGAAAAAAAAGCGACAGCGCATCGTCGCGAATTTCTCATGGAGGACTTCGGTCATCACAAGCGACGATTGGTCGATTGGGTGCAGGGTTCCGCGTTCATGATCGACGGAACATTGTTTCATCAGCTCGGTGGTTTTGATGAGCGGTACTTTATGTATTACGAGGACGTAGATTTATGTCGCCAAAGTTGGGAGGCAGGTCGCCCGGTGTACTATCTTCCAGAAGCAGTGATGTACCACGCCTACGCAAAAGATTCTGCCAAGGGCGACGGGATGTTTAGCCAGCTTGTGCATAATCGACAAACCCGCGCCCATATTTCAAGCTGGATCAAGTATTCGCTCAAGTGGTTTGGACGGCGCATTTAGTTTTGTAAGGTTCTCGTCCACCATTCCCACGTTTCGTCCGTTTCCCGCAAGAGAGAAAGGTTTGTTCCATCTGGACGTATCCAAAACGTCCCGGCAAGCGAGGTTCCAAGAGTAGTCTGGGAGAGAATAGTGGATCCGTCCGTGTTGAGCGCAATCGTTTGACCGTCAGACTGGTACACAAGCGCGGAACCAATGGGAAACCAGTCTACATGCGTGATGGGGGTTGAGAGCCGTGTGAGTGTCTGGGTTTCGTGAGTGGCGCGGACATAGCGCTTGAGGTCATAGCCACTTGAATACAACAGCACCTCTGCGGAAGGGCTCCATTTCCACAACGTCGCTTCCTCATTGAGAAGGATCGGTTGTTCGCGATTTTGTGGATCCAGAAGAATCAAGCGGTGGTGCTTGGTGTCCTCAAGGGCGATGAGGCCATCGGGCGCATCCGCAAACGCGTACGTCCCAAGCGGAAGGTAGGTGAGGATCGTGGCCGTTTCCCCCTCTTGGTAGGAGATGATCGTGCGCGTATCGCTTTGCAGAAGAGCGATGGTTTTTCCCTGAAAGGTGGAAACCAGATCCGCATGGAAGGGGAGTTGTTCTCTTTTTTTGGTTTCTAGATCCAGCCGTGTGACCGTTGTTCCAAAACGTACATACAGGTACGCGTCGGTAAGCAGGTCCCACCAGACATCCTCGATTTCTTGTGTGAACGCGGCTACGTCGATGAGAACGCCATCTTGAACACGCACGACAGAAAGGTCTTGTTGGATCCCGTGTTGTTGGCTCAGGGCAAGATAGGTGCCGTTTGTCGACCATGTCAAGGAATAGGAATACGGTTCAATAGCCGGGAGTCGCATGAGGAGTTTGGTCTGCGCGGTTGAGGCTTCCACCACCCAGACTTCCAGCCAGGAGCTTTGCTGCGTGACGTAGGCGAACTGGTTCGTGGCTGGGTGCGGTGAAACAACAATGGCCGAAAGCGATTTTTGCAAGGTCGGTTCTTCTGAGGTGAACAAGATGATTGGTCCCAGAATACGTGCTTCTTTGCTCTCAAATGAAAGCGACGTCTCCCAGGGAAGATAGCCGGTTTTTTCGATCCTCACCACGTGTTCACCTGGAAGGATCGTTTCCAATACCGCGGGCGTGCGATCTGTGTAGGGAATCTCGTCAACAAAGATCGAGGCGTTTCGTGGTTCGCTGCTGATGTTTAAAACGGCGGTGTGCACGATGCGTCCGTGAGAGAGGTCGAACCGATATCCGGCCGTGTAGAGGACAACGAGTGGTGCAGAAATCAAAAACGCAAGAAGAAAAATAAGAAATACTACCAATCGAAACGACTTGGACATATCACCGCCTATTGTATATCCTATATCCATCTATGGCGACTCATGTACGTTCCTTCCCACGTTCCCTTTGGTTGTTGTGTCTGGCTCTGGTCATTATTGTGACGTTTAGTTTAGGTTTTTTTATTGGCCAAGTCCGCGGAGTTCGATCGGTTGTTCCCGCCGGTGAAGGACGCGTGTCAGGCCAAGGCGATGTTCCAACGTACCTTTCTGAAGATGTCGACTTCAATCAGTTCTGGGATATTTGGAATTTTGCGAAAGAGGAGTTTTATCGCCAGCCAGTTTCTGATGTTGACTTGTATTACGGATCGCTCAAAGGCTTACTGGCCGGGCTTAACGACCCTTATTCCGTGTATTTTGATCCTGAAGAGGCGGAGGAATTTGCCGCAAACCTTGAAGGATCTTTTGAAGGGATCGGCGCAGAGATTGGGATCAAAGATGAACGCTTACAGATTGTCGCGCCACTCAGCGGCCTGCCCGCCGATGTGGCTGGACTTTTGCCAGGAGATTGGATCGTTCTCATCGATGGCGTGGAGACCACAGGGATGAGCGTGGAAGAAGCGGTGACACGTATTCGTGGCGAGGGAGGCACACAGGTGGTGTTGACCATCGCGCGAGAAGGGGTAGATGGGTTGACCGAATATGCGATCGTCCGTGAGAAAATTGTCATCGATAGCGTGAAGTGGGAAATCGACGATTCAAATATCATGACGATATCCATTTCGACGTTCAATCATGACACGTCTGAACTGTTTTCCGAGGCCATTCAGGAAGCGTTAACCACAGGAGTTGAGGGGATTATTTTGGACTTGCGAAGCAATCCTGGCGGCTTGTTAACCACGGCTATTGATATCGCCTCCGCGTGGGTAGGATATGATCCCGTGGTGATTGAGCGCGGAAAATCCGATATTCAGACGTTCAAGGGTGTTGTGGCGCCGCGACTTCAGGGGATCCCTACCGTTGTTTTGGTAAATGGGGGAAGCGCTTCAGCTTCAGAGATCGTTTCAGGAGCTCTGCAAGACTATGGATACGCAACCATCGTTGGAACGCAGACGTTTGGAAAGGGATCGGTTCAGGATTATCGTGAGCTTGAGGATGGTTCTGCCATGAAAATTACAACAGCCGTTTGGTATACCCCCAACGGTCGATCCATCAATGAAGAAGGTATTGCACCTGATGTGGTGGTCGAATACACCATTGAGGAATACCAGGCGGGCATCGATCCTCAAGATGTTGCCGCACGAGAAGTGCTAGCAGGAACCTATGTATTTGAAGAAACCGAAAGCGCCCAAGTCCAGTAAACCGCTGATTGAAAAACCAGTAAAAAGAGAGCCTGTGTCACGGGAAATTTCTGCGGGAGGAATTGTGTTTCGACGATCAGGGAATATGGTCGCTTTTGCCGTGATGAAGGATTCGTACGGGAAGTGGACGTTTCCCAAGGGTCACGTGGAAGTGGGTGAAGATATTGAGGAAGCCGCGGCACGCGAGACGCTTGAGGAGCTAGGGCTCGACGAAGTTCGGCTCTTGGACTATTTGGGAAAGATCGATATTTGGTTTCGTGATAAATTCCATAAAAAGGGTCAACTCATTCATAAAGACATTCACTATTATCTGTTTGAGGCCAACGAGCATAGCGAGTTGCACCCAGATCCAGATGAACATGTCTATGAGGCAAAGTGGGTTCCATTATCAAAAGTTGAGCGGGTTTCAAGTTATCCGGACATGGTTCCAATTGTGAAGGTGGCGCTCCAGCTTGTGAAAGCCTACAAAAAGTAGTTCTATAGTGGATATGAAACTTACGTTGAGTGGTCGAGTGGAACGCGGGGAGGGAATGGCAACAAGTCTTGGATGTCCAACGGCCAATATTGCAGTTGAACAAGGGGTTTTGATTCCTGGATTGGGCGTGTATGTTGGGGAGGCTCGCGTTGATGGGGAATTGCATTATGCCCTTATTTGTATCAGTGATGGACGAACAGGATATAATTTGAAAATGGAGGTGCATTTTTTGGGAGTCGATCGTGATCTGATTGGGAAACATATTGATGTGGTATTGCATGAAAAGTTGCGTGACACAATCCCCTTTCCAGGGGAAAAAGAAATGGCCGTGATGATTGCTAAGGATTTGGAGCAGGCGCGTCTTTGGGCGGCCACCCAGATGGTAGCGCAAAAGAGCTTTCCAAATTATTGACCCCGTGTTAACATAATCCCCGTAAAACTTAAGTTTTCCACAGGACCTCCTAGAGAGGTCTGCAAAATATATGGCGAAAATGACTAAGAGCCAGTTTACGGCAATGGTCGGCGAGATGTTCGGCCTTTCCAAGAAGGATGCCGCAGAAAAGTGGGAGGCATTCGTCACGATGGCCCTCAAGGAGGTTCGACAGGGCGGAGAATTTAACCTCCCAGGACTTGGTAAGCTTGTAAAGAAAAGTCGCGCAGCCCGTCAGGGTCGCAACCCATTGACTGGGGAGTCCATCTCCATTCCAGCCAAGACGGTTGTGAAGTTCCGTGTTGCTAAGAGCGCAAAGGATTCCGTGCTTTAAATTGTTTCTAAACGAGCGATCTGCTCGTGCTTCAGTCGCAAACTCGTTCAACGCCCTTTTGGTCGTCTCGTGAGCTTTGCTCCTTCCAGCACTTCGCATCTCATCTCGTTTAGAAACAATTCATTTACAAAACCGCTCATAAGAGCGGTTTTGTGTTACCATAACGTCATGAAAATGACCTACCAAAAGGCGATCCTGATTGATCTCATCCATCCAAAAATGCTCAAACGTCACGCCATGGAGCGGATGGTTGAGCTTGAGGAACTAGTGAATACCTACGGTGGGATTGTGATCGTGAAGGCGTGGCAGAAGCGATTTGCTCCACATCCAAAAACGTATATTGGGACAGGGAAGGTTAAGATGATCGGGAAGGAGGCGAAGGAACTGGGTGCCAAATTGTTGATCGTGAACGCACAGCTCAAGCCCAGACAAGTGTATGACTTAGGCGAGATGCTGCGTCCGTATGCAGTACAGGTTTGGGATCGTGTTGATCTTATTCTCAAGATTTTTGCCAAGCACGCAAAAACGACCGAGGCGAAGCTTGAGATCGAGTTGGCGAGCGTGCGGCACATGGGACCGCGGATTTTCGGCATGGGCATGGAGCTCTCTCGACAAGGAGGCGGAATCGGGACTATTGGAATTGGCGAGACAAACATCGAGCGCATGAAGCGGCATTTGCGCGAGAAGGAGCGTAGACTCAAGGATAAACTCGCGGGGTACCAAAACGGGCGTGACCTTGCGCGCCGACATCGTTCTCGCCAGGGTTTCAAGACCGTGTCGATCGTCGGCTATACAAATGCGGGGAAGACAACGCTATTGAACGCGTTCACGGGACGGAAAGAATACGTGGCCAATGAACTCTTTGCGACGCTCGATACGCGAGTTGGGCAGCTATTTTTGCCATGCTCACATGTGTCCCGATCGGGACACATGTGTACTCCTAAAACGGTTCTTCTCTCCGATACGATTGGTTTTATCAAAGACTTGCCACCAGAACTTCTTAATGCTTTTTCTTCAACGCTCTCCGAGGCCGTCGACGCAGATTTGCTTATCCACGTTGTGGATGGGAGTGATTCAAACTGGAATAAACACGTGAGGGTTGTCGAGGAAATTCTCGAGCGTCTTGGCGTGGCGTCAACTCCACGGCTCGTCGTCTTTAACAAACAAGACCAAGCTTCTTCAGAACTCCAGGCCAGCATCGCCAAAGTCTACAAGGATTTTCCACCACTGTGGATCTCGGCCGCGAAGAGGGAGAACCTCAACGCACTCATTGATCTGATCGACTCTAGACTCGTCTAACCACCATGGGTACACTATTGTGCGTATGAATACTTCTATTGAACGAATGGCTGGGATTCAAGATCGTCGTGAACGAATCCCGATCAATATCCCTTCGTATGACGATCTTGTGAAATTGAGCGGCCTGAGCAAGGATGTGTTTCCGCCAGAGAAGTATGATTCGTACAAAGAGGAAATTCGCCGCGAAGTCAAGCTTGTTGTCGCCCTCCTTGAGGAATTTGGTCGCATCACCAAGACGATGGATGAGGCGGAAGGAAAAAGTCCGTTGTTGGACACCATGACGCGCGTTGCGGTGGAACACCTCAGGGCGCTCCAGACACGACTTGCGAACATCCAAAATCAGGGAGACCTTTTTCCTTCTCGTCCACGACAATTTCTCGTTGAACTCCAGTTGGATGAATTGCTGAACGACTTGCGTGAGTTTAAGTTTGTTCTGACGAACCTGCAGAGCATGGGAGCCTGGCAGTCGCCGTCGTTAGAACACTCGGTGCGCGAACATGTAGGCGTTGGCCAGAAACTTGAACCGGATTTGATCGCCTTATATGCGCGATATGATCTTTCTCCAAAACGGATGGAGCAGACGCTTCAAGATGCGTTGGAACTTGATAAAGATGTCCATGGTGAGACGATTCTTGTCAATAGCGGAATGTCAGCCATCACGATCGCCACGGCGGCTGTTACCAAGAGTTTGGATGCGTCTTCGCATGTGCTTGGACAGGAAGATTCATATTTTGAAAATGAGAAGCACCTTCTTTCGATGGTGGACAGAAAGGATTTTGCTGAATTTAGCATTGAGAAACCTGCGCATTTTCTTGATGCGATTCTTCGTGAAGATCCCCAAGTCATTTTTTTTGAACCGGTCGGAAATTCACCACACATGCCGTTTATCAATCCTGAAGCGGTTTTACGTACACCTACAAACCATTCTAAACGCTACGTGATCATGGATTATACGGCTTCGGGTTCGCTTTTGGAGGTGAACCGTCTTGCCCATGTGTTGGACGATTCGACCGTTTTGCTTGCGGTTACCAGTTTGCAGAAGTTATATGAGGAAGGACATGACGTCGCTAGCGGCGGGATGGTGAACGTCATTACGCGATCAAAAGTCGGGCAGGAAATCGTCGTGGATTTGCGGGTCGCACGAACCATGATTGGCGGTCAGATGAGCACATCTAGTCTCGGACTCTTGTCGAGACTTTCCCCTGAACGTATCCGCCAACACGGCCTAAGCATAGGGAAAAATGTACGTGACCTCGCAGAGGCGCTGAAAGACATTCCTGGCGTGCACGTTTGGCGCGGGCCAGATGTGGAAGATGGCCAGGCACTGTCCGCGTTTTTTTATCTAGAATTTCAGCAAGCGGGAATCCCGCGAAAAGTTGAAGATTCCCTGTTGAAAAAAGCTCGAGCTCACGGCATTGAGTTGACCGTTGGAAGTAGTTTCGGATTTAGATCCACACGAATTTTTGCAGGCGATGGATCGATTCGCGTCTGTCCTGGAGTTGAGAATAGCCGCCAGCTTGCAGTCTTACAGGAAATTTTTCGAGAGGCGATTAAGGAAGCACAAGCGGAAGGAAACGATTTCGAAAATTAGCATCTATAACGAGCTATTGACAGACCAGTCACGTCTTCGGTGCTGGACATCTGTTCAGCGACTCGGGTCGAGACGAATGGTGGTTCAAGACCTGGGCCGTCAAAGGTGGAGTCGAGGAGATCGAGAGGAAGTGGAAGGTGATGGGTGGGGGAGTAGTCCCTATTCCATGCCTGCTCTTCGTCGACGAGTTCGCCTGGGTCACGGCCTCGCCGGATCCTCTTCCAGAGTTCCGCTGGATCCGTGATGAGATCGCGCACACCCACTGCGGGGTGCATGTTCCCAGCGAGGTCGTTCGGGTCTCCTGGCTCTACCCGGCCATCGACGAGAGCCGGTATCCCTGGCGCCTGCGCGTCACGGCCACCGGCCCGTTCCGATTCACCTAGACGCCCCGCTCAAGCAACCACTCGGGTTGCTTTTCACTTAGGAACAAAAATCAGCCGTTGAAGGCTGGTTTTTGTTAGACAAGAGCTTGGGCTTTTTTGAGGCTACTGAGGTCGTACTTCTTTCCTTCGCGATCCCATTTTTTTAGAGTTCGGAGTCCACGAGCGGAAATGATAATCGTGAGTTTTTTTCCGTCCTTTGGATTGACTAGCCGCTTCTTTTGGAGATTCGGAAAGAGTTTACGTTTGACTTTCACGTTGGAGTGAGAGACAAGCTGTCCAGTGGACGTCTTTTTTCCAGTTATGATGCAGGATTTAGACATACGAGAGAGAATTATTGACGAGAGGAGTGTAGCCCAAGCTCCTGAGAATGTCCAGATCCCTGTGTTAGAATATCTTTAGTATGCGACAAACTATCCCAAAACTTTGGATTTTCTTCTTTTTAGTTGTTTTGGGCATTGTTGCGGCGATTTTGGTAACCTCACCAGCAGCTCCATCTTCAAACACAGCGCAATTAATCGAACCGGAACCAACCCGCTACGCAACGTTTGAACAGATGCTCGAGCGCGGAGATGATGCGATCTATGTGGAGAATCAGCCAAGCGGCCAAACATTTGTGCAAGCTGGGTTTGTCGTTTTGTCAAAGCCTGGATATATCGTCATTTTTGACGATAGGAGTGGTGTCCCTGGGTCAGTCATTGGTGAGTCGGAACTATGGGAGACCGGTGGTGAGCATCTCGTTGTTTCCATCGATGAACCGCTTTCGGATGGCCAGGTTTATTACGCCGTGCTTTATCATGATGACGGAAATAATCGTTTTCGTCTTGATGAAGATTCACAAGCGCTTGATGCACAACAGTCAGTCGTGTTGATGACGTTTCTTGCAAATACAGATTCAAAACCAGAGACGAAACCCATTGAACCTTGAATTTGCAGAATGTGCTAAAATAGATTTACCATTTCTATGCCAATTAAACAGACATCCACACCAGAGTCATCCACAGGAAACGTGAGTCCGTTGCCACTTTGTCGACTTCCTCTTTCTCCCGAAGAAAAACCAACGAAACCAACAAGTTTGAATGAAATTACCTGGCGCATTTTCCGCATCATGGCTGAGTTTGTCGAAGGGTTTCAGTTTTTGTCTGAGTCGAGTCGTGAGGTGACGTTTTTTGGTTCGGCTCGCATGAAGAAAAGCGATCGTTGGTACAAGGAAGCTCAGAAGCTTGGGAAGCTGCTGGCGAAAAACGGATTTACGGTGATTACCGGTGGAGGGCCAGGCATCATGGAAGCGGGAAATAAGGGAGCAAAGGACGGCGGGGGTGTTTCCATTGGTTTGAACATTCAACTTCCCATGGAGCAACGCATTAATCCGTATGTGACGAAAGGTCGCGGGTTCCATTATTTTTTCACGCGCAAAGTCATGCTTGCCGCTTCCGCACAGGCGTATGTGTATTTTCCGGGAGGGTTTGGAACACTTGATGAGTTGTTTGAGATCATCACGCTTATCCAGACAGGGAAAATGCAGCCAACCCCTGTGGTGTGTGTCGGAAAGGACTTCTGGTCTGGACTGTTTTCGTGGGTAGAGCAGACACAGATGGAAACATATAAAACGATCGCGGCAAAGGATCTCAACATTGTCTCCATCGTCGATACCGCGCAGGAGGCTTTTTCTCTCATCTGCCATTCAGAGGAGAGGACGTTTTTTTAACCTATGGAGAACCACTCGCACAAAGGGAGCGAGCCTCGAGCCTGGGTTGTGGACGTAAACATGGGATACGGCCACTCCCGTGCCGCCTTTGCCCTGAAAGATCTTTCAGGAGGGCATATTCTTTCAGCCAATGACTATTCTGGGATTCCTGCGCAAGATCGATCACGGTGGCGGGAAAGTCGAAAGTTATACGAATTCATTTCTCGCATGAAACCATTGCCGCTTGTCGGAGATTTTTTGTTTGAAGCCATGGATCATTGGCAGCAAATCCCTTCATTTTATCCGCGCCGTGATCTTTCTAAACCCAATGCACAGCTTCGACAGATTTTTTTCATGATCCACCGGGGGTTTGGCCGTCATCTCATTGAGAAGCTTTCGGAACGTCCCATACCGTTCGTGACGACGTTTTTCATCTCAGCTTTTTTTGCCGATTATTACGATTACCCAGGCGATATTTGGTGCGTGACCACAGACGCGGATATCTCTCGCGCGTGGGCACCACTGGACCCAAAACGCAGTCGTATTAAGTATCTCGCAAGCAATGGTCGTGTGGTGGAACGTCTCAAACTCTACGGCGTTCGCGCAGATCATATTTTTCTGACCGGATTCCCGCTTCCAAAAGATCTGGTTGGCGGTCCAGAAGGAGAGGTGCTCAAAGATCTTCTAACCGAGCGCTTGTGTAATCTTGATCCAAACGGCATTTTTCATGAGCGGTATCAGCGTACGCTTCAAGCCGAGCTTGGCCCGGCTCGATGTAAGCGCACAAGCGCGGCGCATCCGCTCACGGTCACGTATTCAGTTGGTGGGGCAGGAGCGCAGCGCGTGTTGGGAGTGAAAATTTTACGGAGTTTGAAATCGCGGATTGCGAGGCATGAGGTGCGTTTGAATTTGATGGCTGGGTCTCGCCGCGATGCGGTGGCCTATTACCGCGCGGCGGTAAAGGAGCTGGGTCTTAAGAAGGAACTGGGAGATTGGGTGTGTGTGCCTGAGCATGCCTCGCGCACAGACTATTTCTCGGATTTTACAGAAACACTGAAGACGACAGACATCCTTTGGACCAAACCAAGCGAGCTTTCTTTTTATTGCGGTTTAGGAATCGGGATTGTGATGGCACCACCGATTGGAAGCCAAGAAGAATTTAATCGCGTGTGGTTGTCCTATGTGGGCGGCGGTGTCTCACAAAATGACCCTCGGTACACTAATGAGTGGTTATTTGACTGGATTGCTTCAGGCGGCGTTGCGCGCATGGCCTGGAATGGATATGTTGAAGCCCCGACGCATGGCGCGTATCGCATTGAAGATGTGGTGTTGGGTCGTCCCAGTGAAATTCATCCGCTTCCTCTGATTGTATAAGTATGGATAAAGCACTTGAACATCTTCTCTCCACGGTCGTGCACATGCGGCGTGAGGTGGAAGAGCAGGAAAAAGAAGAGGACGTGATACAGGTTTCCGAAACCGTTTCCGCGGCTGCTTCGGTGTATGAAACCGTCCGTAACGCCCTGGAGTACGACGAGGAACATTTGCTGCGTCGCAACGCGATCCGCCGTATTTTAAAACGCCGCATGGCGGATATTCCCTCCAAAGAATTGGCGACCAAACTTCTTCGTGAACTCATCTGGGCGCGGTATCTTCCAAACGGAAAAGTCCCTTCCGTCATGATCCAGAAGGTCAGTGAGATTTTAGAGAAATACAAGTTGTTGTTTGTGACTCTGGAGCCTGAGAGCCGCGATGGCCAGCGTGCGTACGAGTGGCTTTTGGACGTTTTGTCTGTGGAGATTGAGTATTCACTTGGCCCTCCTTGTATCGATGAGGCGTTGGCAAGTTTTGCGTATCAGGAGTTGAAAAAACGCGTCGAGTGGCAAACGCAGACGCTTGTTGGGCAAGATCGCGATCTTCAGTTGTACATTGGCATTCACAGAACCGTACTCAAATCCAACCAAGCAACATTACGCTATCGGATTTTAACGCTCTATTACCATACCTGGCGCAAAGCGGTTGCTGGTGATCCAGTTACTAAGGAGATCGCGATGAACCTTATCAAGGTCATTGATTCCGTTGAGCGCCAGATCCAGCATCCGGCGCAAGATGAAATGTTCCGATTCGTGCGACGGCACGCGGTCGTTTTCCATGTTCTTTCCGACATCGTGCGCGATAATCCAGAAGCCTTTGCCGCGGCTTTGCACAGTGGAGACATCACGAGCATTGATACGGCGGTGACAAAAGCGGCAGAGGCTCGCTACAGCGCATTCCGCACCCGGCTCGGTCGGACGGTGGTGCGCGCCGCGCTGTTTCTCCTCCTCACCAAATCGATCCTTGCTGTACTGGTGGAGCTTCCGTATGAATTTTTTGTCTTACGCACAGCAGATTATCTCCCCCTGGCGGTGAACATCTTTTTTCCGCCCCTGTTGTTGATGCTCATCAGTTTAAGCGTACGGATTCCCAAAAAACAAAACACCCAGCGAATCCTCGAGGAGTTGCATGCGATTTTTGGGGTAGGGGATGAATTTGCCCTTATTTTCAAGCGCAAACGTGCGTGGGGACGTGGCGTGCTGTGGTGGATTTTTAACACGCTCTATGTCTTCATTCTCGCGCTCACGGTCACGCTCATTTCCGTGGCACTTTCGTCTATCGAGTTTAACGCGCTCTCGATCTTTTTCTTTGTCTTTTTCCTCTCGTTGGTTGGGTACTTTGGGTTGCGCATCCGCAATACACGCCGCGAATTAGTCGTGATTGAGTCTTCACGTGGGTTTTTGGGAACGTTTGCGGACATGCTGTTTTTGCCGATTGTTCGCGCCGGCCGTTGGGTGGCCCTGCGGGCTCCGCGCGTCAATATTTTTCTCTTCTTTTTTGACTTCATTATCGAAGCACCATTTAAGGCGGCCATTGATATTGTGGAAAGTTGGCTGGCATTTTTGCGTGAGAAACAGGAAGAGATTTAGGGAGGATCATGGAACACCACCACACCAAATTTTTTTACGCGTTGGCCTTTTTGATGACGGTTCTCACCTTCGCTGTGTTCACGTACGCTTTTGTTTGGCTTAACCATCGTGTCGTCGCTCAGACAAATTTTGGCGTCACATTTTCTTCCGTGTATGCTCTCCAACTCGGGCTTGATCCCATCCAAACCTATCAGGCTCTTGTGGGGGATTTGGGCGTTCGCCAAGTTCGGTTACCCCTGTATTGGTCTGAGATTGAACAGGAGGAAGGCCAATACGACTGGTCCATCCCGGATGCACTTGTGGGCATTTCAGAGGGCCACGGCGTAGAGGTAACGTTGGTTGTTGGGATGAAAGTTCCTCGATGGCCAGAGTGTTACCTTCCTGACTGGGTCGAGATATCTGCGGACGAAGCCCGCCAACAAGCAACGTTATCGTTTATCCAAACAGCGGTGAGTCGATATCAGAACTCAACGGCGATCATCCGTTGGCAAGTTGAGAATGAACCGTTTTTTCCCTATGGAGAATGTCCAACCATTTCAGGGGCGGAATTTAAGGAGCGTGTGGATCTTGTGCGTTTGCTTGACGACCGGCCGATTCAAGTCACCGTAAGCGGCGAGCTCGGACCCTGGCTTGATTCAGCCCAGGCCGCCGACGTGTTGGGAATTTCTCTCTATCGACAAACATGGAATGACCTCTTTGGCTATTTTGTGTATCCGCTCACACCTGAGTATTACTTTTTCCGTGCGCAGCTGGTGCGCGACTACGTGAGTCAAGTGGTCGTTTCAGAGTTGCAGGCGGAACCTTGGTTTCCAGAGCCAATTGAATCACGACCCATGACGCAGTGGTACGATGCCTTTGACGCACAGATGCTAAAAAACAACGTGGCATTTGCCCAAGAGGTGGGCGTTTCTGAGGCATACTTGTGGGGAGCAGAATGGTGGTATGCGCTCAAGGTCGCGGGTGATGAACGCCTGTGGGAAGCCGCTCGTGAGGTTTTCACCACCAACTAACTATGGCTAAACAAACAACGTTTGACGTCATTATCATCGGGTCGGGATCCGCGGGATTTTCTGCGGTCGAAGCAGCCGTGAGTCAAGGAGCTCGCGTCTGTCTCATTGAGAAAGAACATCTTGGCGGAGAGTGTCCAAATGAAGCCTGCATCCCTTCCAAGGCTTTGTTAAAAGCGGCGAGCGTGTACCGAACGCTTGGAGGTGTTCGTGAGTTTGGAATCGATGCGTCGGGTAGAAGTTTTGACTGGAAGAAGGTTCAGGTGTATCGCGAGCGTGTGGTAACGACCATTACCGGAGGATCTTCAGGTGAGCGGTACGTGCAAATATTGAAGCGTCTCAAGGTGGCCTGGAAAAAAGGGGAAGCGCGATTTATCGATCCCAATACCGTGGAAGTGCAGGGAGAACGTTTGAACGCTCGGGCTTTTGTGATAGCGACTGGCTCGCAAGATTTCATTCCCCCCATTGATGGACTGCGCACGATCCGGTTTTGGGGATGGAAAGAGGCTCTGAAGGCTCCTCGACAACCCAAGTCGTTGGCTATTATTGGTGGAGGTCCCGTGGCCTGCGAGGTGGCAACTTTTTATGCCTCGTTTGGGACGCGTGTCATGGTGTTGCAATCCGCTCCTGCCGTGCTCCATCGAGAGGACGAAGAAATTTCACACAGAGCCAAAGTGGCGCTTGAGGCACTTGGTGTTGAGGTTCGATTGAGAGCGAAAGTCGTCTCCTGCGTGAATGGTGGTATGGGAGCCGTAGGATTGAAAGTGGATGTAGATGGACAAGAGGAGGTGTATGCCGTTGAAGCCGTGATGGTAGCCGCGGGAAAACGTCCACATACAGAAGGTCTTCAATTGGAACGTGTGCAGCTATCTTTTGCATCAGAGGAACTTACGACAAACGTTCAACAGCAGACTTCGTCGTCGCATATTTTTGCCGCGGGAGATGTTGACGGAGGGTTCATGTTTACGCATACGGCGCATGAAGAAGGGTGGGTGGCTGGGCATAATGCGGCATTGGTTGCGCTCAAGAAGAGATCGCCTCGTTTAAAAGTGGACGAGCGAGTGGTGCCACGCGTGACATTTATCGATCCGGAGGTTGCCAGTGTCGGATGGACTCATGTTCAAGCAAAACAAAAATACGGGAGTGTTTTGGTGGGACGATTTGAGACGTCGGCATTGGGGCGATCCGTGACAGACCATGCCCCTGCGGGTTTGATAAAGCTTGTGGCTCATCCAAAAACACGCAAACTCTTAGGGGCTCATGCGCTGTGTTCTGGCGCGGGAGAAATGATCCACGAGGCAGCGCTTGTCATGTATCTTGGCGCAACCATTGATACACTTGCCAGTATGATCCATGCGTTTCCAACATGTGCGGAAGGATGGCGGGCGGCCGCTTCGGTCGCGCGTGTTGAGTGATATGTTGAGTGTGTATGTTGGCTTTCTGTTGGGTACGCTCGTCATTTTTTTGCTCGTCTTGGCGTTGGTTGGGTATTTGCTTATTCAAGGGTTACTGACTGTCCCTTTGGTGCGCACGCGTCCCAGGATGTCCAAACGTATGCTCGAACTTGCTGGATTCCAACCTGGACAGAAGGTATTGGATCTTGGGTCTGGTGATGGGTCGATTGTATTTGAAGCCGTACGGATGGGTGGTAACGAGATTGGGATGGAACGACTTCGTATATTAGTCTGGTTCGCACGTCTGCGAGCCAAGCTCAAACGATGTCGAGCAAAGGCGATGTTTATTCATGGTGACCTTCTTGTCGATCCTCTGCCGTCTGCATCCATCGTGACGTGTTATCTTTTTACGGAAGTGAATAAACAACTTGAACCACGATTGCAGGAATACCTGCCTTCTGGGACGAAGGTTGTTTCGCGAGATTTTACGTTTCCTCGACTGAGGAAAATAGGCTCAGAATCTTTCGGCGGCTCAGTCCTCCATGTGTATGAGGTATAATGGGCATCGCTATGTCTAATGAAGTTATTTTTGATATTGAAACCCAATCCGCGGCAGGATTGGATTTGAAACACATGCGGGTTTCTGTGGTTGGCGCCTATTTTTATGAAACGGACGAGTACCTCTGTTTTGAGGAAAAGGAATTTCCCCATCTTTGGAAGCGACTCGAGAAGAGTGATCGATTGATTGGATACAATTCCCGGTTTTTCGATACGCCTATTTTGAATAATTATTATCCAGGGGATTTGAATCAGTTTGCCCAATTGGACATGCTTGAGCAAATTCATAAAGCTCTTGGATTTCGTTTAAAACTGGACGATGTGGCAGCCGCGACGGTCGGGGTTCGTAAATCTGGCCACGGACTTCAGGCGGTTGAATGGTGGAAACAGGGTGAGATGCAAAAAATAAAAGACTACTGCCTCCAGGATGTACACGTAACCAAGGGAGTGTATGAGTATGGGTTGAAATATGGGGCGCTGGCCTATGAAGATCGTCTTGGTGGTCGTAAGGCCATTCCGGTCGATTTTTCACGAAAAGAGCCTGTTCCTGCGATTAATTTGAGTATGGGGTTTTAGGCGAGAAGTGTCGTCAAAACGTGTGGATAACCTTTTCTTTGACGCACAACATATCGTGGTCTAAAATAAAGACATACCACAATATCTAGTGGTAATACCTTCTTTGCCCCCAGGAGTGAAAGATGATCCCCATGTTGGATCTTCTTTTTATCTCTTGCTTTATTCACCCTATTTCGACCTACTCGTCCTATGTCGGATCACGCGACCAAATCGGCTTCATCTACAAGCCTCGAGACCGGATCTATCTCAGACGCTGTCTGGATCTTTATGACCTCCGTGAAGAGTATTCATAAACGTCGCGGAGAAGAACAGCCGTTTGATATCCAAAAATTACATCGATCGATTAAACGAGCGGCAGAAGAGTCGGGAATGGGAGAGGATGCGATGGTAGCTCGGATCGTTTCGCAAGTGGTGAGTCGATTGACTCGTCAGTTTGACGGACACAGCACGCCGTCTTACGCAGATGTGCGCGAGCTCGTTTCTGTGACACTCGTTGATAATAACCTGCCCCATGTCGCGAAACGATACATCTCGTTCCGTGGAAGGTTGCATCAAGAAGCGCGGGAAGAAGTGTATGGAAAGGGGATTGTCGTCGATCGGTATTTTACGAAGGCCGACGTTCATCCTTATGACGAGATTCAGTGGGAGACGCGCGATGCCTCGATTACGGACTCCAAGGGCAGAGTTGTGTTTGAACAAAAGGGTGTTGAGGTTCCAAAGACCTGGACACAAACCGCAACAAACATTGTGGTCTCAAAATATTTTTTTGGAACGATTGGAAAAGAGGATCGCGAGTATTCGGTGAAGCAACTTGTTGGGCGGGTCGCAAAGACCATTGCGAACTGGGGACGCAAAGACGGCTATTTTCAAACCCAAGAAGATGCGTCTGCGTTTGATGATGAACTTCATTACATTTTGGTGAATCAGATGGCCGCATTCAACTCTCCGGTTTGGTTTAACGTTGGCACTACTCGACCTCAACAATGTTCAGCCTGTTTTATTAATTCCGTCCAGGATGACATGCGCTCCATTCTGAACCTGTGTGTGACAGAAGGCATGTTGTTTAAAGGTGGATCAGGGACAGGATCTAACCTCTCTAAGCTCCGCTCTCGTCATGAATATCTTGGCGGGAGTAACGGAAAAGCGTCCGGTCCCGTTTCGTTCATGAAAGGTCTGGATGCGTTTGCGGGAGTTATTAAAAGTGGAGGAAAGACTCGCCGCGCCGCGAAAATGGTTATTTTGGATGTGGATCATCCGGATGTAGACGAGTTTATCACTTGCAAGGTGAAAGAAGAGAAAAAAGCATGGGCGCTCATTGACGCGGGATTTGACTCTTCGCTTGATGGTGATGCGTATGCGAGCATTTACTTTCAAAATGCGAATAATTCTGTCCGTGTGACCGATGGTTTTATGCAAGCGGTCGAGAACGACGGGCCATGGATCACCCATGCGGTGACCACCGGCGAGCCAGTACAGACATGGCAAGCGCGCGAGCTTATGGACATGATGGCAGACGCTGCCTGGCAGTGTGGGGATCCGGGCGTGCAATATGATACGACAATCAACCGTTGGCACACCTGCAAGAATACTGATCGCATTTATGCCAGCAATCCTTGTTCGGAGTACATGTTCCTGAATGACTCTGCTTGTAACCTGGCTTCTCTGAACTTGATGCGATTCCGTAAAGAAGTGGATGGTGAAATCGTGTTCGACGTCGAGGCGTTCAAAAAAGCAAATGAGGTCATCATCACGGCGATGGAGATTATCGTGGGAAATTCCGTGTATCCAACCCCGGCGATCGAGCAAAATAGTCATGATTACCGACCACTCGGGATTGGCTATGCAAACTTGGGCGCGCTCTTGATGAGCCGAGGACTTGCGTATGATTCTGACGAAGGGCGAAATCTCGCCGCGGCTATTTCCAGTCTTCAGAGCGGGCATTGCTATTATCAGTCCGCCAAGATTGCGGAGAAAATTGGTCCGTTTGCTGGCTATAAAACGAACGAGGAACCCTGTCTTGAAGTGATGCGCATGCATCGAGACGCTTCGTATCAAATCACGGAAAAGGGAGTCCCAGCCGATTTGTTAACAGAGTCACGCACATCTTGGGATAACGTCGTGGAGCATGGAAGCACGTTTGGTTTGCGCAATGCACAGATTTCGGTTATTGCCCCAACAGGGACGATTTCGTTCCTCATGGACTGTGACACGACTGGGATCGAACCGGACATTGCTTTGGTGAAATACAAGTGGCTTGTGGGTGGCGGCATGCTCAAGATCGTGAACCAAACCGTTCCAGAGGCGCTTACACGACTTGGATATAGCAACCTGGAGCGTACGGATATCCTTGCGTACATTGAAGAGAAAGACACGATCGAGGGGGCGCCACATCTGAAGCCTGAACATCTTTCTGTGTTTGATTGTGCGTTCAAAGCGGCGCAAGGAACGCGCACCATTCACTACATGGGTCATGTGCGCATGATGGCAGCGGTTCAGCCGTTTATTTCTGGTGCCATTTCCAAAACCGTGAATATGCCCCACGAGGCAACCGTGAAAGAGATTGCGGATGTGTACATGACCGGGTGGAAACTTGGTTTGAAAGCCATCGCGATTTATCGTGACGGATCCAAGCGTCAACAAGCACTCACGACATCAAAAGAGAGTGACGCGAAGAAGCAGAACGAAGTGAAAGTTGCGAAAGAGATAGCCCCAGGCTTCAGCCTGGGTGCAGCTACGAATACCACGCAATCACCAAAAGAAGATCAGAAGTTGCGACGTCGACGGCTTCCAGATGAGCGTCGGGCCATTACGCATAAGTTCGCGGTTGGAAATCATGAAGGGTATATCACGGCAGGGCTTTACGACGATGGAACTCCTGGGGAGTTGTTCATCACCATGAGTAAAGAAGGTTCCGTCATCTCAGGACTGATGGATTCATTTGCCACGTCCATCTCGATCGGACTTCAGTACGGGGTGCCACTGGAAGTGTTGGTCAACAAGTTTGTGCACATGCGTTTTGAACCATCTGGTTACACGAACAATCCGCAGATTCGTATTGCCAAGTCCATCACCGATTACATCTTCCGCTGGCTCGCGCTGAAATTTTTACCACGTGAAAGCCAGCTCGCGGTTGGAATCAATGACGGGGGAGAGGAAGAGGGAGAAAAGGTAGATCAGGTGGAAAAGGTGGCGAAGGTGGAGACAACAGAAAAACAGCCACATTTGTTCGAAATAAAAAAGGCGGAAACATTAGAACTTCGTCGAGCCCACACACAAACATTCGACAATCAGTCCGATGCGCCTGCGTGTGACACCTGCGGCAGTATGATGGTGCGCAACGCGGCCTGCTACAAGTGTCTAAACTGTGGAGCCACGAGTGGATGTAGTTAATAGAGCGTCGAGTCAAAAACAAAACACCCGCCTTGGAGCGGGTGTTTACGTTCATTATTTTTTTCTCAGATAATGCTCTCTGCTTGTATTGTCTTAGCAACTCTACGTATTCCCTCCATCTCGCTAATTCTTTTTCTTTATTTAGGTAGTCACCTTGTTCCCAATTTTTAGCTATCGCATCGTAGCTGTCAATTAGTTGTTGTAATACGTCTTCGATATAGGCTTGTTCACCCTCTGGAGAAACATCTGTCAACTCCGCTCGGGCGGTAGTCATGTCAACACGAAAGTTTGAAGAAGGATCGATATAAAAATCTACGGATTGAAGTTCCCTAGGATGGTTTGTGAGGGCTGGAGAGTAAGAATCTGAAAAAATCGGTAAAGCTTTGAGTTTTTTTATTTTTTTTCTTCGAGTTTCGACGCTATCTGTATCTCTTAGAATGGTTGCTTGTCGTGGATCCTGATTTTCCCAATATTCATACAAGGCACGGTTTTGCTCAATGAGCAAATCGTAAATAGCTGCCCTATATTTAGATTTTTCCCGTTCTCGACGTTCCCGATTTTCTTCAGGGGAACCTCCACTCTCCTCAGGAGGAATTGAATTTTTCCCATCGAGCATATTCTCATCTTTTCTCTTATATGACCCAGGAGCCAACTTCGAGAAACTAAAGTTGAGTGAATAAATATTTTTGTTCCTCCCATTTAAAATTTACTATTGTTTTATAAATAATACAAGCTCTCGTAATCAAGGAACGATTTGGTATGATGAACTGGTATGGAAAAAAAATACGTCGCCAATAAGGCCGTGATTGTTAATCAACAAGGAAAGATTTTACTCGTACGTGACACGGGCAAACTCGACCATATGGGGGCTGATGGAAAATGGGATTTTCCCGGTGGTCGGATGGATACAGGA
>CAZELN010000007.1:0-950 GCA_964513275.1 uncultured Gammaproteobacteria bacterium | reverse complement strand
GGAGAGACTCCACACGAAGGTCTTTTACGGGAATTGCAGGAGGAGATCGGTCTTTCGCCTGAGGACGTTCAAATCGACGTGCCGATTTATGTGGGTCTTTGGGGAGTTGGCGGGGATAGACTTAATCATCCTATTGTCGGCATCTTTTACATCGTCCGTTTGATTGGCAACCCCGAGATTCGGCTCTCCGAAGAACACAATGAGTTTCGATGGTTCGATCCTCGGCAGGATCCTCCTGGCACAGATCCACTTCCTGGTATGGATGTGATAACCGCGTATCGTCAGCACGAAGGAATCGTCGTAGCGGCGGATGAGGTGATTAAGGGGCGTGAAGGGTTTGGGCTCATTCAACTGTTTACCGGGAACGGAAAAGGGAAGACGACCGCCGCACTTGGGGAGGTGATGCGCGTGGTGGGAGCGGGGAAGCGAGCGGCGGTTATTTTTTTCGATAAGGGCGGAGAGCACTACATGGAACGAATGGTGCTCGAGAAACTAGGTGTGCCGTGGTTCGCGTTTGGGCGTGATCGGATTGATCCTGTCACGGGACGGTTTGATTTCACGATAACCGATGAAGACCGTCGATTGGGTGCAGAGGGCATTTCACACGCGATCAATTTTGTCCGACCTGACAAAGTTGATCTTCTCGTTTTGGACGAAATCAATTCAAGTGTCGATCTTGGGATCGTTGATGAACAGGAAGTGCTCGATTTGCTTGATGAGAAACCTGATCACATGGAACTTGTTCTCACCGGTCGTAATGCGCCACAATCGTTCATCGATCGCGCGCATCTCGTGACCGAAATGCGTTTGCGAAAGCACTACTTCTATTCGGGCGTGAAGGCACGGGAGGGACTTGATTTTTAGTGTTTCCCACTGAGTGGGCACCTTTTGGCTAAAGACAGCAAAACACGACCTAAAAAAGGTCGTGTTTTTGTTCAACACGTTGGTCG
>CAZELN010000006.1:35755-36653 GCA_964513275.1 uncultured Gammaproteobacteria bacterium | reverse complement strand
GGAGAATCGACAAGGCAATGGGGAGATCGTATAAAGGCCCCTGTTTGCGCACGTCAGCTGGGGCAAGGTTCACCGTGACTCTCCCACGTGGAAACGAATAGCCACTGTTTTTTATTGCTGCGCGGATACGGTCACGCGCCTCTTTGACGGCTGCATCAGGCAGACCAACAATACAGAAGGCCGTAAGACCGAAAGAAACGTCCGCTTCGACTGTGACGGGCGTTGCGGTGATGCCGAGCGTTGCGGCAGTGGTGATATGAAACATAAAACCCCCAACTCATTTAAGTAGGGGGTTTATTTATATGGTTACTTTACGTGTTTTTTTCCTTGCTGTCAACTTCTTGGTTCGTTTGGGTGGATTTGCACGTGTTTTTTGTCCTGCGACTCGAAAGGAGAAGCAGGATAACACCAGCCACAATGACAACATCAGAAAGATTAATCGCTGATCGGGCAAATAAAATGATGTAATCAACCGTAAAGCCATACATGACACGGTCGTAGAGGTTTCCTAGGGCTCCCAGGATAATAATACCAGTTGCCAGCGTGATATCCGGATGCGAATATCTGTTTTTGTAGGCAATATGAAGGAGTCCAATACCGATGAGCGTAGAAAATAGGATAATGAATTCAAGTCGAAACGGAATATCAAACGCCAGCCCCCAGTTTTTGTGAATGGCAAACTCAAGAATTTGAGGGTCAACAAGACCCCCTTCGTCAGGGAGCCGTTGTAAAACTGTATATTTTAACCATTCGTCAATGATGACGATCGCTGTGACTGGAACAAGAAACCAGTACACATAGAGAGAGACGAGTTTCACACTTCTTGTGTGAGTGTTTTTTTGCATTGGATACAGGACGTGGATGTAGGTCGTGCGACCAGTCTGCGTTCGTCGATCTG
>CAZELN010000006.1:8478-35745 GCA_964513275.1 uncultured Gammaproteobacteria bacterium | reverse complement strand
GGTCTGTTGTCCGCAGTATTTACACGTTCCGTATGTGCCCTTTTCGATCATTTTTAGTGCTGACTCAACATCCCGCAAAGCCTTTTCCAACTCGTCTTCTAAAGAAAGATTATCGGAAAATTGTGCCACTTCTGAGGCATTTTCATCTTCCTTGTCTCCCATGTTTGGAAAGTCAGAGTCGTAGTCAGTCTCAGTCGCTTTTGGATTTCGATGAGCAAATCCAGCCAACTCCGACTCAAGCCTTGATTTTTCACCCTCCAAGAGGTCTTTCATTTTTTGGACAAAATCAGTTCCCATAATTTTACGTTATTTTCTAGAGAAATAGTAGCATTTATCGTCAAAAAAAAGAAGAAGGGGCCCGAAGGCCCCAATCGTTATTCGGAGTGTGGGACCGGCTAGGCGTTGGGTTCTGGAACCAAGGTTTGGTTACAGGACTCAACGCCCTTAAGGCACGAACTTCTCCGAACATGTAGCGTACTCTGCCGTTCTTACCATTCATTGGTTTTACCCGCGGATCTACCAAGGGTAGATCATAAGTGGGGCGAACCTAGAAGCTTCGCTTTTGTTTTTATTTTCTCATGTTCTGAACAGTAAAGACGGTAAGACGTTTCCCGAAAGTCGCACGAGCGTGGGGTGCCCGCTGACTTGAAGTCAAAAGCGGTTTTCGGAAAACCTCCCAAGAGTGGTGTGAAAGAACTACTTACACAGTCATGATACCAAAAAATTGACTCTCGGTCAATTCATTAAATGGTTCTAATTTTAGAACAAAAATCAATATGGAAGAAAAAAATGTGTTCATGTACGTATTTCTTTTCGTGTAGTTATCCACAGTTGTGCATACTTATAAACTCATTATCCACAATTAGATTCTACAAAAGTGAACAACTCTTGAATACTTTTTCACTTCAAAGGAAATGCCTGAAAAATCATCAATAAGACCATTCAGGATATTCAAAGCTGGGTGTAGATAGTCCTGTCTAGATTCGAGAAGCAAAAATGTTGGATCTAGCCAGTTCGTGAGAACCGTGCAGTCGGATGAAGTGTTTTGTGGGGCTGCTGCGTAATCCTCAAGGAGCTTTTGATTGTTAGAGAAAAGAGCCAAATTTTCATGTATAGCGGCAAGGATAAATTCTCCCTCTCTGGTTGGAACACGGAAGCTCGTTCCAATGGGTGTTGATATTTCCTCTACAGAGATACTCTCTGGCTGGACGAAAATTTCCTTAAAATTTGATCCGTCTGGGAGAGTTTCCGTCACCAAGAACGGTCGAGCAATGGCGCCAATTCGCTCAAGTTCATCGATAATCAGTGTTGAATCCATCTCCAGATCGCGTAGGACTACAAGGGTCTCGAGGCCTTGTTCACCTACCCTCATAACAATGCTCATGTGCGCCTCTTCTCTGAGAAGTAGACTGTCCTGCGTAAGACGTTTAAGTCCATCTAAGGGAGTTCCTTCCTCTCCCCAAGTGAGGCCTGCAAGTGCGAGAGACGCATTCTCTATTATCTTGAATTCCGCAGTAGTTTTTTGTGGAGTGCGAAGTTCCAGGCGCACTTCATGGTCGGAAACGAAGAGGTTTCCAGCAATCTCGACATCTGGAAAAACAATTCGTCCAAGCCAAATTTTGCCTAAAGACGGGAGGAAAGGTCGGTGGACGAGAGAAGCATTGTCGCTTATTGGGACAAGGGTGGAAGAGAGAAAAACAAACGGACCCTGTTCTTGTATTAAAATCCCATACTGAGTGAGAAGATCGGTTGGAAGCTCGTCTTTTGATGTTCGAATAGCAACACTGCGATCTCCGTTTTTCGTTACAAAAATAGCAAGATCCCCATGGATGTATGGACTCAAATCTTCTAGCTCGAGTTCGCGATCTGAGATCAACGGTATTCCTGCAAGCCAGTCGCTCAAAAAAGAGCGAGTTTGCTGATTTAGGTGAAGTTCTGCGGCAAGAATTGTGTCTGTGGGCGCCAAGGAAAGAATCGCACCGCGATTAAACCACCAAGTTCCCAGACGGAACACCACGAATACCATAGCAAGAAAAACAAACACCAAAAGCCAAACAACCTGCCGATTTCGGCGGGTTGTTTTGGTGTGTCGAGAAAGAGGGATGTTGAGGTGTTCCATGTTAAGTGTCCCTTTGTGGTGGGCGTGGACCCCTGGGTCCGTTTCCTGGACGTCCGCCACTTCGGAACGGAGGTCTTCCGCCTGGTCGTGGCCCTCGTGAGCCTGAATCTGGAGATCCAATCGGTCGCTCTGGGTATACGTTTCCTGGGGCGTCCTTCATGGAGAGCGATGTTCGACCTTCCGAAAGCTCCATGATTTTTACGAAAACTTCTTGACCTGACTTCACAATATTACTGACGTTTTCGACGCGCCATGGAGCTAGCATGCTTACATGCACCATGCCATCCCGTTTGGGCAGGAATTCCACAATCGCACCAAAATCCATAATCCGAGTGACTTTTCCTTTGTAGATTTCACCAACTTTTGGTTCTCGTGTGAGCTCCTCAACCCATTTGTGGGCTTTTTGCGCTCCTTCCGCGTCGGTTGAAGTAATCATGACCAAACCATCGTCATCTATGTCGATCGCCTGAACGCCTGTTTTTGCGATGATTTCATTGATTGTTTTTCCGCCTGGACCGATGACATTGCCAATCAGCTCTGGATTGATGCGCAATGAGATAATACGCGGAGCATAAGGGGAAAGATCAGGTCGAGACTCAGCGATCGTTGATTTCATGATGTCGAGAATCTGCATGCGTGCCTCGCGTGCCTGGACGAACGTCTGTTTTATCATTTCTGGAGTGAGCCCGTTGGTCTTCGTGTCCATCTGAATGGCGGTGATTCCCGCACGAGAACCGGCAATCTTAAAGTCCATTCCTCCCGCTCCATCTTCAAGATCCTGCAAGTCGGTTATGACCTTCCATCGTCCCTGGTCATCGGTGGCGATACCCATCGCAATACCTGCCACCGGCGCTTTGATTGGCACACCGGCGTCCATGAGGGCGAGCGCGGAACCACAAGTTGATCCCATGGAGCTCGATCCGTTTGAACCAAGCACTTCTGAGACGGCACGGATGGTGTACGGGAATGTCTCTTTGTCAGGCATCATCGGCATAAGCGCTTTTTCGGCCAGTCCTCCATGGCCAATATCGCGACGCGATGGACCGCGCATGGGTTTGACTTCTCCAACCGAGAACGGAGGAAAATTGTAATGGTGGAAGTAGCGTCTTGTGCCCACCGTCTCCATGCCGTCAAGTGTTTGTTCATCCCCTGGCGCACCAAGCGTGACAATGGTGACGACCTGGGTTTCCCCGCGCATGAAGTGGCCTGAGCCATGGACACGCGGGAGCACCGCGACTTCGCTCAAAAGCGGGCGGACTTGCGTGATGCCCCGTCCGTCGACGCGTTTTTCGTCTTCGATGATTGCGCGTGAAACCTCGCGTTCTAATACTTCAGCGACGATGTCTGTTCCATAGTGGATGTCGTCTTTCTCGATGCCTTTTTGGGAGAGGAATTCTTTTGTGCGAGTTTTGAGCTCTGCTTTTTGTGTATTGCGTTCTGACTTCGTTGCTTGTGGAGTACCAAAGAACAACGCCTTCACTTGTTCGAGTATGAACGGTCGGGCGATTGCTTCCACTTCTTCCCGTCGCGAGACGGCCGCCTTTTCTTCATTGTTTTTAGGGGAGAGCAAATCGCGCTTCTCCTTGCCCACGGCCTTCCGTACTTCTTCAATCAATTTGATCGGGGCATTGATATGTTCTTGTCCAAACCAAAACGCTTCCAAAATGACTTCTTCTGGAGTTTCATTTCCTCCGGCTTCGACCATGATGATTTTTTCGCTCGTGCCAGCGAAGCTTAAATCAAGAATGGAAGTTTCGCGCTGCTTGTAGCTTGGGTTCAGAATCATGTATCCGTTTTCGTGACCGACACGAACGCATCCAATCGGACCATTCCATGGAATATCACTAATGTGCAAGGCGCAGGAGGCCGCGATAAGACCAAGGACGTCCGGATCATTCTCGCCATCAAACGAGAGTGCGGTCACGATCACTTGTACTTCATTACGGATCTTCTGATCGAACAGCGGACGCAGGGCGCGGTCGATAAATCGAGAAATCAAAATGGCTTCGTCTGTTGGGCGACCTTCTTTTTTGACGAAGCGGCTTCCCTTAATACGTCCAGCGGCGTAAAGCTTTTCTTCGTAATCGACCATGAGTGGGAAGAAGTCCATGCCCTGGCGGGTCTCTGGACTCATGGTAGCGGTGGCAAGCACCACCGTATCGCCGTATTGCACGATGCAGGATCCTCCGGCTTGTTGGGCATACTTGCCCGTTTCAATTATAAGCGTTCGGTCTCCCCACTGGGTCTGGAATCGTTTTGGTTCATTCATATGAGATTTAGAATTCTAATCGTCTCGTGCGAGACTCTTCTTGATCTGTTACGGATTCGTCAAGTTTCATGAAAAAGCTGTCGTCAGAGTCTCCCGCTTGCTCGGACTCCTCTTCATCTTTAGGTTCCCCTGTTGTTGGTTTTGCGTTGGGTGAAGTCAGTTTTGGTCCAATAAGATATCGGCGTTGGTTCGCGGATAGGTCTATGTAGTCGTGAACCATCTCAATGAGTTTTCCGCTGGTTGTTTTATCAAATGCCATGAGTTCCACCATGCGTCCTCGACTCTGCACATAATTGACGAGCGGCTGGAAGTCACCATCGCCTGAGACAATGACGACCACGTCAAGGGTATCAAGCATCTGCACGACATCGATGGCAAGCCCCACATCCCAATCCGCTTTTTTCTGGCCAGACGGATATTCCATGAGAGCTTTTTTGCGTGTTTCGATTCCTGCGTTTTGTAAGGCTTCAAAGAACGGCTGTTCTTCTCCACTTTCCGTAGAAACGACGTAGGCGATGGCTCTGATGAGCTTGCGTCCAGCTACACCGTCTTCGACGATATTTTTGAAGTTCACCTTGCGCTTAAAGAGATTGCGAGCAGAGTAGTACATGTTTTGCGTGTCGATGAAAACGCCGACGCGCTGATCCTTATGTTTATACATAGTGTGGTTGTGGATCCGCAAAAAAGTTGGATCCGATTAAAAAGCGAAAACCCCGCAGGTTTGCGGGGGTTGTAACCTATCTCAATTTGAGTTCATCCTTGATTTTTTCAAGGGCGGCCGCATCCTCGCGTTCCAAATATTTCATGAGGCGACGTCGCTCGTTGACTTTGTTGATGAGTCCGCGGCGGGAAGAGTTGTCCTTTTTGTGATCGCGCAAGTGCTTGGTAAGGTCATCAATTTCAGCGGTGAGGATCGCGATTTGGACTTGGGGGGAACCCGTATCTGATTCGTGGGTTCGGAACTTTTTAATGAGAGTCTGTTTTTTTGCTGCCGTGAGCATAAAAGATGTATTCATGGCGTTATCCGAGTGGTTGGAGCTCAAACCAGCGACCCAGAAGACGTCCTATGTGTTAATGATCCAAGGCTAGCTTTTTTAGCTAAATTCGTCAAATTTCGAATATAAAAAGAGACCTATTAGATCTCCGTTGCCGTCGATGTGGGGCGTGATGGCAAGCCGCATGTTTCCCAGGACTTGCGTGAGAGCAGATTTATTCTTGAGAGGAAAGTATGATTCAAGCTCTTCGAGAGTGCGGATCGTTTGTGCTAATTCTTGTTGCCAGCGTTCTGGTTGCATAGGAAAAGGTATTTTGTGACAAGAGCATAGCAGAAAATAGGATATACTGAATGCCGTATGCCGCTTTCTCATCCTAATCAAACGTTTCCATTTCGACATCATCGACACAGCCTTGCTCATGGCGCCGTACTTCCGGCTTTGGCATCAAATCGGCTTTTGGCTTTTGCAGCGGCAAGCATTGTCGGTGTGTTTCTGCCAATTTTTTTGTATGAGTTTTTTGAGCTTTCCATCGCTGCCGTTTTGCTTTGGTATGCGATCAATTTTGCCGTGAAGTTCCCTTTTCAGGTTTGGGCAGCACAGATTTTTTCCCGAACTGGTTTGGTTGCAAGTATGGTGTTTGGAACGTTAGGCATCATGCTTTTTTACTGGACGTTTTATCTTTTGGATACAGGGAGTCGGCTGGATCCTTATGTTCTTATGGGACTAGGAATTGTCGGACTCACCCTTGTTACCTGCTTTTATTGGTCGCCGTTTCACATCGACTATGCTCAGTTTGGTCCAAAAGAGGCTCGCGGTGTTTACCTTTCCCGTTTGTATGCCTTGCAGCAAATTATTCAGGTCGTGGCTCCCGTCCTGGCTGGTTGGGTCATTGTGGCGCACGGTTTTCGAGTGAATTTTTTTCTTGGTCTTGTGATCGCTGGTGCCTCTATCGTGCCGCTTCTTTTTCTTCCTCCCGTGAAAGTAACCTATGAGTTTGGATTTTGGGAAAGCTTTCGAAAGCTTTTTGGAAAGCGGTTTCGTCCCATGAGTTTGTCTATGATGGCGTACGGCGCGGAAAATATTGTCGGCGTGGTGGTCTGGCCGATTTTTCTCTACGCGATTTTTCAGGGCCAGTATCTTGAGATCGGCGCATTTGCCGCGATCATTGTTGTGATTGGGTTGGCTCTGGAACTCCTCGTGGGACGTGAGACGGACAAGTTTTCTCCAGCCAAACTCCTCAAGTACGGAACAGGCATCTATGCATTAGGCTGGGTCTGGAAGGGCCTTGTCGAGACGGTCGTGGGTGTGTTTGCCGCTTCCACGTTTCACAATGTCGGTGCCATCTTGTTGCGAACTCCCATGGACACGCTCATGTATGAACAGGCCGCCGACTCGGGTCACTACATCGATGAGTACACCGTGCTGCGCGAGATTGCGCTGGGGATTGGACGCGTGGCAATGCTGTTGTTCCTGGTCGCTGTGACGAGTGTCTTCCCGATCGGTGCGTCCTTCTTTGTCGCCGCGATTGTCTCACTAGGGATTAATTGGTTGGTTGATTATCAGGCAGGTGAATGAATAGTCCCGTATTGAGAGTTTAACTTCGGAACAAACTTTTCACGATCGTGAAAAGTTTGTTCCACGGTGTTTGCGTAGTTTGAATCAGAACGAAACAAAACAGACCTCTGTTGAGATCTGTTTTAAATTTCGTTTAGAGCACGGAATCGATCGCGGCGGCGACGGAGGAGAATGGGAGCGCGCCCTTGATGGGGATCGCGTTACCGTCTGTGTCGATCACGAATGAACCTGGAGTTCCGGAGACGCCTGCAGCACCTCCTGCTTGTGCCTGAGCTTCGATTTTATCCGTGTACTTTTCCGTGTCATAACAGTCCTGCCATTGGGACGTGTTGAGTCCGAGGTCCGAGGCAAGAGTCGCGTAAAATTCGTTGCCAAGGCTCGATTGGTTCTCAAAGAGCGCATCGGCATACTCCCAGAATTTTTCTTGCTCGGCCGCACATTCCGCAGCGAGCGCGGCGGGTGTTGCTTCAGGATGGAAGGAGAGCGGGAAATGACGGAAGACCCATTTTACCGAGTCGGTGTATTCGCTCATCACTTGTAGCATGGTTGGATGGAATCGGCTGCAATAGGGGCATTGGAAATCTGAGTATTCGATAATGGTGATCGCGGCGTCTTCATTTCCGCGGACATGGTCATCTTCGGACACGGCCGGGACGCCAGTGGCGGTTGGAGTTGGAACGGCTGCTGCGGCAACTTCTGCCGTGTCTTCACTGTCTGAGCCTGAGCCCAGCGAAAGTCCTTCAACAGAACAGTCGCCGCCCAAGACACAGCTTCCCAAAAGAATGAATCCAAGAGTTCCAAGAGCGAGGATGGCCGTGATAAATCCCAGCCAGAAAGCTTGTTTTGATGGGAGGGCATCGAAGAAGTTTTTTGTTTGATGAGCATCCATAGAAAAAAAGAGAAAGGTTAAGAGGAACAGTAAAGTAAGGAGGATTCTTACCACCCATGCGTGGCAAATAGATATGGGAGAAAAAGGTTCTGGAGAATGGGACCTCCACGCGTGAAATTGAGTCGGCCGTTAAACCATGTAAATCCGCCGGTGCGGTGAATCGCTCGGGTAAATACGAGCGCACTCACAAAAAAGAAAAGCGTGGGAAGGAAGAAAAGAAATTTTTGAGTGGGGATGGCAATGGAGTTCTGAGTCAACCAACGCATTGGTGAGGAGATGGTCTCGGCTGTACAAGATTCTCCCACAAGAAGTACCTCTTGGGTTTCTGCTCCACAAAACGTGTTGGATGCAACCGCAAGGCATCCTCCCACCAGGGTAAGCATCGCGATGGATGCTATTACGTTGTTCCAAGTCAATCTCATAGAACGCCACTATCCTATCATAGAGCCGTATGAGAGGCGATGTTATACTGGTGGCATATGGCTGCTTCCATTGATACATGCATCAGAGAATTTCTCGAATATCTTGAGGTTGAACGCGGACGTAGCCAACAGACGATTCGGAATTATGATTTTTATCTACAACGATTTTCAGGTTGGGCTAAGCATCCTCGACCTGAAATGATTACGGAGGATTTGGTACATAAATTTCGTTTATGGCTGAATCGGGCAGTGGAGGGTCGTGAGGCCGCAACGCTCAAGAAGAGTACCCAGAATTACCATCTGATCGCATTGCGAAGTTTTCTCAAGTATCTTGCGCGCAAGGACGTGATTTCACTTGCTCCAGAAAAGATTGAACTGGCTCGCCAAGAAATGAAGGAAGTGGAGTTTTTGGAAGCTGACGAACTTGATCGACTCCTGGCGCAGCCGCTCGGCAACCCCCCCCAATCCCCCCTTGGAAAGGGGGGAGGCCGGTCATTAGTTGCACTACGCGACACAGCTATCCTCGAACTTCTGTTTTCAACCGGAATGCGTGTAAGTGAACTTTCCAAGCTCAAAATCGAGAATATCAATCTTTCTCGCGACGAATTTACGGTTCATGGAAAGGGTGGAAAATTACGCGCGGTGTATCTTTCTTCAACCGCGAAGGAGGCGCTCAAAGATTACCTCGGGAAACGTCGCGATTTGTCCCCATTCTTGTTTGTCGGTCATGATCGTGCAAAGAGTGGACGAGGTCAGACAGGCGGGCTAACGCCGCGATCGATTCAACGACTCGTGGAAAGGCATGCGAAGGCCGCTGGCATCACCAAGCACATCACTCCGCATACACTTCGACACACATTTGCAACAGATTTATTACTTGGGGGCGCGGATATTCGATCCGTTCAGTCACTGCTTGGCCATGCCTCGATTACGACCACGCAAATCTACACACACATAACGAATAAACAAATGAAAGACGTGCATAAGAAATTTCACGGAAAGAGTCGGAGAGCTTGACCAAGGCTCTTTTTTTCTCTAGGATCGCTTTGATCAGATGGCATGTATGTCTCTGACGTTTCCACAAGGAGATCCCCGTGTCAGCACATTCTTCCGCGGTCGATTCCCCTCGACCCATCCAAGTTCATTCCTATCCTCCAACGCCCGCCGGTGCTAAGCCACAGCTTCCCGATACGCTCATCCAGATGTTTCTGCACGAGCTCTCGACTGAACCGCACCACAATCCTTTCTCCTGTGACAAGTGTGGTCGTGAGTACACGCTCGCGGTGCGCAGCGAAGGCACGACGTGCACGGCTCGTCCGGAAGGTGGTTTCGTTTGCCAGGGTAAGATCACTCGCCGCTGGACCAAACAGAAGGCACAAATGGAGCTCTTGCGGCTCATGGCTCTGGGCTGTGTCGCCATCGCCTGGGAACTCACCGAGTCGTCTGTTCCTGTGGGGTTCATCGCGTGTGAGTCGTACAGCACCAAGGTGGTCATGGATCGAATCGACTTCCCTCCAAGAACGCTCGAGGTGGTCTACGGGCAACTCGGGCGCGAGGAGCCGTTCCTGGTCATCACGCACTTGTGGGTGGCAAGCGTGTTCCACGAGCAGATCGATCTGCTCGTACAGAACCTCATCAAGGACGCGGTCGAAGGGGTGATGCGACAATGCTCACTCTCACGCGCCACCGTTTTGGTTCCCATCAGCACGCGTGAAGAGGAAGTACGACGTCGCGCGTTCCAAGTCATGCTTGGAACGCAGTTCAAACCTCTGGTGCGCGATGCGCGTTCCCAGCATCATCGGGACCTACTGGGCTTCCAGTTCCAGGTTTGCTAGCACCGCACTCGTCGGACGCCATGCCCTTCCGTAGCTCGCCAGAGCGAAGGAGGGTTTTTCTTTTTGAAAAGATTCGTTACAATCCCGCCATGTCTCCGTAGCTCAACGGATAGAGCAGGACTCTTCTAAGGTCTTGATGGGGGTTCGATTCCCTCCGGAGACACCAGAAAACTTTTTTGAGTATGACCAAGTCAAAATTTCTTGACGCTACGAGTGTTTGTTTTTTAAAAGAAAATTGGCTACACTTGCGGTCGTTATCGTACGTCCTCTCTAAATGGCGGCTATGGTGTAATGGTTAACACAGGGGTTTGTGGTACCTCTAATACGGGTTCGATTCCCGTTAGCCGCCCCATGTAAAAACCTCCAGTGCAACTGGGGGTTTTTACATTTTCATGAACAAGATATAGAAAACTCGCCAGAGCTTGACGAGTCGGAGCGTTACAACTGGCTCAGCCACCAGTGTTTGAGTTGGTTTTCGAAGTAGGGTTTCCCCCAGTCCACGCCGTAGCCTGGAAGCAAGAGGTTGTTCACCCCTGCAAACAGTTCACGAGTATGCGGAAACCACAGAGGCGCCAAGTATCGAAGAATCTGCTGTGCCCGATAGAGGTAATGGTTCACTCCGTCGTGGGCGAAGAGCGTATCGACATGACGTGTGATCGTCATTGTGAGCTGCTCGGCGCTTCCCGCAATGACTCGTCCATTGTCAGGTCGATGGAATCGACCAACGTTTTTGAGATCTGTGTAGCGGGAACTACTGTCTGGATTAGGCGGCGAACGATCCGGTTCCAGATAGAGCGGTGGTTGCCAGAGGACAATTTTCGTGTGGGCGTCGAAGTCTGCTGCGTCTTGTGTGGTGGCGACATGTAGGGATTCGCTCCCATCTTCTTTGGTTGCGACGACCACATACTTCCAACCTCGACGATCCGTGCTGGTGCGTCCACGCTCAAGTTTCAGGAGCGTTGAGAGGAGTCGTTTACGACGGTTGGCGGCGTAGATGTAGTAGAGCTTGGAGCCGATTCGTGCAATGCGACAGGAAAGGAGCTCCTCCTTGTAGGGGCTGTTGGTACGACGCAGGAGTTCCGTTTTGCGCGTCCGATCTTTCCCACGCGTAAAAATTTGGACGTCTCTGGCAAACCCCTGGAGGGCTGGCTCCGTGTGAAGCTCGACGAGTGCCCAGAGGTATTGGGATCTATCTGGAATGAAGAGACGTTCCCATGAGAGACGATCGATGGATGAGAGATCCTCCGCAACCCACGCTTCGTCGTCCACTGTTTCGATGGCAAGCAACTGAAGAGCGATAGCGAGTTGCCGCATGGCCTCCAGATGCCGCTGTCGTTGCAATGGGCTGGCTCTGGCCGGAAGATCGTCCGTTGCCATCAAAAGCATGAAAAGCGGATCCAGGCAGTTGGCGACCGCGTTGTGTGGATCCAGCCGTCCAGCAAATGGACGCAGGTACCGGTCAATCACGTGCTCGACCATGTTTTGAGCCTGACGCAAATATTCAGTCATGCGGCGATAGAACTCGCCCGCGCCCACAGCCGTTGCAACCCCCTGTTTATTTGGGTTTTGGCGAACGTAGGCAAAATAGAGAGCGTCCCTGGTGGAGTATCCGCGACTCTTCAGGTCTTCGAATTCGCGGCGCATTTCGCGAATAATGATGTATTGCTCTGGGAGCCGACGAAATTCAAGCGCTTGGTCTGGAATGAACAGGTGAGGCTCAGGCAAGGCTTCTCCATTGAGAGCTGGCTGATGGTAACCAGGTAGGTCGATTCAATCAGTGAGATGAAGAAAAGTCAACAATTTTGCTTATCCCCATGGGGCTTGACGAGTTTTTAGGGTTCCTGTACTCTTTCCGCCGTTCGTCCCAAAAGACGACTACGTGCCGGTGCGTTCCCATCGGTTTCCAGACAGAGGTTCTACAACATGCGTTCGACCCCCCTGACCCTCATCCTCGCCATCTCCGGTTTCACCGAGCCCAAGTCCAAAGACTCCGAGGGCCTGACCCAGGTCCAGCCCAACGACGTCACCCGCTTCGGCTTCGACAAGGCCAACGGCTACCAGGCCGTGCAGATCTCCAACGAGTTCGGCCCCCAGAACGACGGGATGCTCGACCTCATCGACGCGATCAAGCTCGACGAGGACGACATCGACGTCGAGGGCTACGACTGCGCCCTGGTCGTCCGGGTCGAGTCGACCCGCGGCCTGGACTCCTTCGTCGCGCAGGCGATGGGCGAGAGCATCGAGGCCTACATGACCGCGAACCGCTCCACCGAGTTCGCCACCGCGACCGTCGCCGACCTCGACGTCGACCAGGAGCTCCACGGCAAGTGGAACACGATCCTCCTGCTGCGTGACTCCACGAGCGGCGCCTGGACCTTCAAGAACCTCCGGTTCACCAGCGTCCAGAAGTCCACCGACGGCGGCTACGCGGTCCTCTCGGGCAACAAGATGGGCAAGATCGACGACGGCTACGCGCTGGTCTCGACCCTCATCGACAACCAGAAGCTCCAGCAGGTCCTCGCCGGCGGCTTCGAGCTCGAGAAGGGCAAGTACCACCTGGTCCGCGCCCCGATCAACCAGAACGGCGCCTACGCGGTGGTCGGCAGCGGCACCCAGATCGTCTACGACGACAAGTTCAACGTCATCGCCTCCGGGCAGACGGGCTTCACCGTGATGCCCGCCATCGACGTCGACGGCACCCACACCGACGCGGTCACGACCGTGTCCGGGAAGGGCAGCGCCTGGGACATCCGCCGCAGCATCGCCCCGGCGAAGGCGGACAGCCTCGCGCCCGCCTACAGCGCCGCGGCCTGATCCAGGCCACAACCCCAACCGAGTTCGCTCGCACGTGAGCGGCTCAACGAACCCGTGTCTCTACACCGACCACCCCCGGCGGTGATGTGAGCACGGGATTTTCATTTGCAAAAAATAAGTCTCCGTCGAGCGTGACGGAGATGTGTGTGGCTCAGAGCCAGCGCAGCCAGATGAGTGGCATGAGCGTGAGGATGTGCAGGCTCTGGTCGAGCCAGACGGTCTTTACGTAGCGCTTGCGCGCCTTGTGCCAGTCCACCACGATGTGGGCCAGGAAGATGGCCGCGAACACCAACAGGTTGGTGTCCACTCCGAAGGCCTTGGCCGCCACGACGAACGTCGCGGTGTAGGTCAGGCAGTGGTAGAGCAGGACCTCGTTGGGTCCAGGCTCGCCTTGGGGTCGGGGCTTCTGCGGATCGTCAGGCACCTTCATGGTCGCCATCCAGGCGCTCTGGAAGGCAAAATCTCCTAGGAAGTGCACAGCGCTCCAAGTTAGGAGAGTTGGGAGAAAGGACGTCCAGTCCATGGTGAGCCTCCAAAGGTTGATGTGGACAAGCGTATCTCCACCATATACCCCTCACAGAAACCTCCAAGAAGACTTGTCCAAATTCTCGTCAACATTTTGACTGGGCGCTTTGGCTGTGCGATCGTAGGGTATATGAAGATGCATTACCCTGCGGAACTTATCATAGGTCTCGAGGGCTACGGCCTCGACAAAAAAGAAGCGAAGGTCTACTTGGCGGGATTGGAGTTGGGAGCGACCTCGGTTCTTGAGCTTGCTCGTCGAACCAGTCTGCCACGCACGACACTCTATCCAATCCTTGAGAAACTTGCTGTTTTGGGTGTTTTTCGTGAAGGGAAAGAGAAGTCGACAAAGGTGTATATCGCTGAGGCACCGCAGCAGCTTTTGGAAAAAATGCATGAGCGAGAAGTGCAACTTGAACAGAGTCTGCCGGCGCTAGAGCTCCTTCAGGAAACTTCACACGGTGGTCCTGGCGTTACTTTCTATGAAGGCACAGAAGGCTTTAAGCGATTGTGGAAATTAATTCTGAATTCTGGAATTACGGAATATCGACTCCTCACCTCAGGAGTAGGTTTGCGCGATTATGTGAAGGAGCCGTACCTCATAAATCGAGTAGTTGAAGAGCGAAAGAAGCACGGCATCCGAAGTAGACAGCTCATTCGTGATAGTCGTGCTGCTCGAGAGATTATCGCCAAGGATCACGAAGAGTTACGTGAGTCCCGAATTCTTCCTTCCAATATTGATCTTCCCGCGACTGTCATTATTTTTGCGGATCAAGTGGCCTTTATCACGACTCGTCGAGAAAATACCATGATTATTCTCGCCAGCGGCGACGTTGCAACCACCTACAAAACGCTTTTCGATCTTGTTTGGGAAAAAGCCGAAAAACCAGGTACACTGGCGGCATGAAACCCAAAGAAACGATTTTGCTTCTTGATGGCAACGCGTTGCTGCATCGCGCCTGGCATGCCATTCCCCCTCTTACAACAAAGGACGGCCTCGTGGTGAACGCGGCCTACGGTTTTGCCATGATCGTTGAGAAGATGATCGAACTTCAGAAGCCTGAGTACATGGCCGTGGCTTGGGATGTGGAAGGTGGCACGTTTCGCGATAAATTGTTTGAAGCCTACAAGGCGCAACGTGAGAAAAAGGAACAGGAACTCTACGATCAGATTCCTATTATCCAAAAAATTCTCGACGCGTTTGGAATCCCCTCGATTGAAGTAAAAGGGTTCGAGGCCGACGATATTATCGGTACACTCTCTAAGATGGCGGAGGACAAAGGTTTACGCGCGCTTATTGTGACGGGAGATCTTGATAGTCTTCAGCTTGTCGACAAGAACGTGGAAGTGTTGTTTTTTCAAAAAGGGATTAGCGAGACAAAGCTCTACGATGTGGCGGCCGTGAAGGAGCGTTATGGGCTCGAGCCCTCACAGCTCATCGATTATAAAGCGCTTCGTGGTGACCCCTCAGACAATATTCCCGGAGTCGCCGGGATTGGAGAAAAGACGGCGACAACCCTTTTGCAGCAGTACGGTTCGATTGATGGTCTGTTGAAGCACCTCGACTCCGCTGAAGAAAAGTTTGCAAAGAAACTCCGTGGCCAGGAGAAAACGATCGAGGTTGCTCTTCAACTCGTCACCATCGTTCGGGACATGAAGATTGTGTTTAGTTTTGAGAACTCGAAGCGAGGCGCGCCAAACTACGAGAAGCTCATTCCGCTCTACAAGAGTCTCGAGTTTCGGACACTGCTAAAAAAGCATGGAGAGCCCGTGGAGGAGGTGAAGATGGATCGCAAGGGTGAAACGAAAGCCGTTGTGAAGATTGTGAAGAACATTGATGAGATTGGAAAGACATACGGGAACGAGTCGATTGCCGTCCTTGTTGCGGAACAACCGGCGGATTTGTTTGGAGCGACGCTTGCCGCTGTGGGGCTTTCAGATGGAAGCGAAACGTTTGTTTTGTCCAATCCATCTCGTGAGTCGCTTTTAGCGATGGTGAAGGTCCTCGAGGATGCCAAACGCATCGTGACACATGATCTCAAACGTCTCATGCACCAACTTGGGAGCGTTATTCATCGCTCTGGTTTTGATACGATGATCGCCTCCTACTTATTGCATTCAGGTTCACGGGTGCATGACCTGACAGGAGCCATGCATGAGATTCTTGGTCGCTCGATAGAGGTACCAGCGACGTTCGCAAAAGAAAAGGATTACGAGCGATTCGGTAACGTGGTAGGAGCGTTGCCAGAGCTTGCCAAGAAAATGGAAGAGGAGCTTGATCGAACAGGGGCGATGAAGGTCTTTGAGGAGATCGAGATGCCGCTCGTGCCTGTTCTCTACAAGATGGAGGTGGAGGGTATCGAGCTTGATACGAAGAGTCTGCAAGATTTTTCCTTGACCCTCAAGAAACGTATCGACGGGCTCACAACAAAGATCACAAAACTTGCCGGCATCGAGTTTAATCTTAACTCCCCTTCTCAGCTTGCCGACGTATTGTTTGTGACCATGGGGTTATCGACGAAAGGAATCAAGAAAACAAAAACAGGATTCTCAACAGCCGCGCCAGAACTCGAAAAACTTTGGGAGTCTCATGAGATTATTCCTTTGTTGTCTGAATACCGAGAACTTACAAAACTTCAGTCAACCTACGTAGAGGCACTGCCAAAACTCGTCAGAAAAGATGGTCGTGTACACACAAGCTTTAATCAAACCGTTGCCGCAACTGGACGTTTGTCCTCGTCAGACCCCAATTTGCAGAACATTCCGATCAAGACTGAACTGGGTCGAGAAATTCGAAAAGCCTTTGTTGCGCCACGTGGAAAAGTGCTCATTGCGGCTGACTACAGCCAGATCGAGCTTCGACTCGCGGCGGTGATCGCAAAAGATAAGCCGTTCATTCAGGCGTTTCAGGAAGGGGCGGATATTCATACGCGTACAGCAGCGGAGGTGTGGGATGTGGCTGAAGAGAAGGTCACCAAGGAACAACGTCGGGCGGCGAAGGCGATTAACTTCGGAATTTTGTACGGCATGGGTCCACGCAGTTTATCGCGATCGACTGGCCTTTCCATGGAGGAAGCGAAGCATTTTATCGATCGGTATTTTGAGATTCATCATGCAATCCGTGACTATCTCGATGAAACGAAACTGAAAGCGCACACGGATGGATATGTGGAAACCATGTTCGGACGTCGACGCTCACTTCCGGAGATTCAGTCGGGCGTGCCGATGCTGGTGGCGAGTGCCGAACGTATGGCGATTAATATGCCCGTGCAGGGAACAGCCGCGGACATCATGAAGATGGCGATGCTGCGCGTGGATGAATGGCTGACGAAAGTTGATTGGCCGGCGAAAATTCTTTTGCAGGTTCACGACGAACTCGTCCTGGAAGTCGACAAGGCGGCCGTTGAACCCGTGATGGCAGGAGTCAAAGAAATGATGGAGAGCGTGGCGAGCTTTGAGGTACCACTTCTGGTCGAGGTCGAATCAGGAAAAAATTGGGGAGAGATGAAATAGGTATGTTGATATTTGTTTACGGAGACGACACGTTTCGCGTTCAAGAGAAAGTACGACAGTTGGTACGGGCTTTTCGCGAGAAATTTGATCCAACAGGGTTGAATTTGGCTGAGTTTCCCAGTTCATCAAAAAAAGGATTCGAGCTCGGAGAGATCATGGGATCGGTACATGCCCTCCCCTTTTTGGGTCATAAGCGAATGATAATTGTACGTGACCTCGTTGATTCAATGAAGAAAGCCGACATGGGTGCATGGGTTGATGGATTCGTGAGAACGCCAAACTCGACGATCGTCGTATTTTGGGAGGCGGTTGAATCTAAGAGTCTAGAAAAAAAGCCATTATTTGTCGCGCTCAAGGACGTGGCGGAAGTTCATCACTATCTGTTCCCAGCGCTACAGGGGGCGGAGTTAAATCGATGGGTGCAGAATCGCGTGAAAGAACGAGGTGGGGCGATTGATGCAGGCGCTCTACAAGCCTTGATTGAACGCGTTGGTCCGGATCTTTGGCAAATGGATAATGAAATCGGAAAACTCGTCGCGTATGCCAATGGTCAGCTTATTGCCGTGGCCATGGTCGATGAGCTTGTTCACGCAAGTTTTGAAGGAAAAATTTTTGCGCTTACTGATGCGGTTTCGCAACGTCGCTCCATTGATGCGATCCGACTTTTGCAAGAAGAACGCTGGAGTGGTGAGAACGATCACTATTTGTTGACGATGCTCGGGCGGCAGGTGCGGATTTTGTTGGGAGCTCGGGCGATGCTTGATGAGAATCCGCGTACAAGTAAGGAGGAGCTCGCCAAAACAATTGAGGTGCATCCATTTGTCGCGCAGAAAGCTCTGGTTCAGGCTCAAGGTTTTTCATTAGAACACCTCAAAGCCGTGCATGATCTTTTATTTGAGTTCGATGTGGCGATGAAAACAGGCAAGATCGACGCTGACCTCGCCGTTGACCTCACGACCGTAAAATTGACGCAGTAAGCAATGTTATTGCTTGATAATTTTTGATAGTTTTTTGTCGTGAGTCATGAGCTGGCATCCTCGAGACTGAGCGAGCCAGGCGTAGCTGGCATCGTAAAAGGAAAGTCCGTTCGCCAAAGCAAGTGAAAAAACTTCAGGGACATATACGGGCACAACTCTGATACCGAGATCACAGAATTTCTCTAGGAGAGAAGCCCCAGTTTTTCTATCGACCCGTTTGCGCAAGCAAGCTGACTTTAGGCCATTTGCAACCTCAAACGGGAGTAACGTCGGAGCCACAATGGCGATTTCCTCGTTCAGGTGCTTGAAGAAAATTTCGTCGACCTTCAAGATCCGTTCATCCGGAAGGAGAAATGATAGTACGAACGAAGCATCGATAACGGCCGTAGTCATATTTTTCTCCCATCCTCGACCAACTCTCTGTAATCGATTGTTGAAGCAATGGCTTCAGGACGAATGGCTAAGATTTCCTCAAAGGCCTCTCGACGCCGTTTAGCCGACTCTGAGAGGTATTGTTCGTGGACGGCACGTCGAACCAATTCCGAAGTCGTACAGCGTTGTTTTTTTGCGATCACTTTAAGGCGGTTCCAACTTTTTCGATCGAACATGATATTTATACGAGTCGATAACATACGATGTTGTTACTTATGTACATACGTAACTTATCAACTGGCTGACTTCGTGTCAATGCAGAATGAAAAACAGACCGTTTCAGGTCCGCTTTTGTTTACACCTTTTTGAGGGCGTTGACTTTTTTCATCAATCGAGACTTGTAGCGTGAAACCGTGCCCAGTTTGAGCAGATTCTTCTGCACAGCCTTATCAAGTTTTTTGCCGACGAGCCGAGCAAGTTCGATCGCTTCGTCAACCTTTTTGGAGGTGACGGCCTTGCGTAGTTTCACACGCATCGAGTGGATTTCGGCAAGAGCCACTTTATTGCGCTCGGCGTGAGTTTTGTTTTGGCGTAGCGCCTTTTTAGCGTTTCGTAGATTTGGCATAACGGCTGAAGTATACCCCGTTCCACGGGTATGTCAACTCATTATTCCTCTTTGGATACGGAAAGCTCTAGCGGTTCCATCTCCTTCCCAACTGCTCCTTCGGTAATGCGGTAAATGTCCTTATCGATTTTTTTGAGTTCCTGTGATGAATTCGTATAGGTTCTAATGGCCGTTTCAAGTTGCTTTCCAAGGCGATTGTGATGATCTTCATAGGCCCTCATGTGTCGCATAAGGTTTTCAGCCTGTTTTTGGATGTCCTTTACTGACTCTTCAATCTGCAGAGCCTTCAGTCCGAGGATGACTGTTTGCAGGTAGGCAAAAAAGGAGGTTGGTGAGACGATCATGACACTTTTTTCAAAGGCGTATTCTATGAGGTTTCGTGAGTTTACCTTCACGGCACCAACGTTTTGAGAGATAAGATTATGGTAGACGCCCTCAGCGGGAACAAACATAAAAGCAAAGTTTGACGTCCCTTTCTGAGGTTGAACGTATTTGGATGTTTCATCAATGCGGAGCTTCACGTCGGTTTTGAATTCTTTTTCAAGAAGTTCACGTTTTTCTGCATCTGTCTCTTGAGTGATGCGATTGTAGTTTTCAAGTGAGAATTTTGCGTCAATCGGTATCAACATTTCTCGAATAAAAATAACAGCGTCTGGAATAAGAGTTTGTCCTGTCTGCTCATCAACGCCCAATTGATACTGCATTTGGTACTGGCCTGGTGGCAAAACCTGACCAAGAAGTGATTCAAGCCAGTATTCCCCTAGAATTCCCCGCTGTTTCGGGTTTTTCAGGATATTTTCAAGGCTCTGCAGCTGCTCAGAAAAGTTGAGAACCTGTTTGTTCGTTTCATCCAGTTTTGTAAGGCGCTCTGTGACATCCCGAAAAACACCAAAGGAGTGCTGAAAGTGTTTCTGCAGCGTAGATGACGATTCCTGCATGTTTTTAACCATGCGATCATGCATGAGATCTAATTTACCTTCGACTTCTTTTCGCTGTGATGTTGTTGATTCCTGAATTTCACGGCGTAGATCGTTCATCAGCGAGAGGAGCTGTGCTGATGATTGATCTGGTGAATTCATTTTGCGTCGAGAAAGATAAAAGAGTGTTATGCCAATAACGAGTGCAATGAGTGTAAGAGTGAGAAGAATTTCGTTGGACATATACGTTGACTGAGGCTTTATATTCAAGTATTCTGATGTTGCCTAGGCTCCAGTATAGCATGTTTTAAGGATAACGTTTCACGACACTTATTGTCCCCGTAGCTCAACTGGATAGAGCTACAGCGTCCTAAGCTGGAGATGGGGGTTCAAGTCCCTCCGTGGACACCAGGAAGATGTTTCACGTGAAACAATGTCAAGTAAGCAAATTCCAAAACTAGAGCTCCTCTTCGAGCTCCATGTTTTAGGAGTTCAGTCGATGAAACCAGAAAATTAGTCCTCAATAACCTGGTTTTCGTCGAGTATTCATATGTTGTGTTTTGAGAGTCAGGCAAACGTAGTTTCCCAGGCTAGACAGTCTAAACAATTGTCATGCTAGTCTCATCTTCTGGATAAGATTTCATACGTCGGATTCTGCTGACTACATCATCACGATTCACAAAAACGTCATGATGTCCTTAAATTTAATGATACCTTTTAAATACTCGGTGAGATTTGCTTGAACGTAATGCCAAAGGCAGATCCGCCTCTGGCGGAGGCTGCCAGCCTCTGAAAACGTCCTAAAATAGACGTTGAAGCGGTGCGTGGGAGCCCATGAAAGCAATGTCGCGAGTATTTCAAAGGTCTCTAAATGGGCCTGTAGCTCATTTGGTAGAGCGTCGCATTCGCATTGCGAAGGTAAGGGGTTCGATTCCCCTCAGGTCCACCACAAAACAACCGAAACGATCGGTTGTTTTGTTTCACGTGAAACATGCTCCCACATTAAAGCTTGATTTTGACCAGTCTAGTCTAGACAAAAACTGAAAATGTGGATAATTTTAGAAAACATGCGACGTGAGGCCATTTTTTCTTGAGTGAATGGGAAGATAATCAGATGGATGGCCATTTTTTAAGCTTACTTTAGCCAAATAATCTATTGACTACTTTTTGTATTCATGGTATACTCTCTTTGTAAAAGGTTGATTTATGTGGAGAGGCGTTTTCACCTTTGTAGTTGTGGGGATTTTTGTTTGCAGGTCGCTTGCTCAGGCGGCTATGAGCTCCACAAATTTCGAAATCCGGTGGGACACAGTCAACACCGGAGGTTCTGATACAGCTTCTTCAACAAGCTACCTTTTAAGAGATACGTCAGAAGCAGGCGTTTCTGGGTCTGGATCGAGCACTTCTTACCAGGTGACTCAAGGCTACCGTTCTGGCATCGATGACCAGATCATTACATTTGAGGTGTATTCGCAAACAACAGCCTCTGGTCGTGCTGCCACAGCACTTTCTGGGTTAACTGTGACTGCGGACACAACCGGAATATCAGTCAACATGCTTATTGCCGTTGTCCAGAATCTTGGTGAGTCGCAGGTTGCAGCCATTGGGCGAGTAGCTTCGATTGGTGGTGGAACTATAAGTGTTGATGCCTGGAAAGATGGTGGGACGTTTCCAACGATTGATGGAACGAATGACTACATGTATCCACTCACCAGTTCCTCTGTCGCATTTGGAACGCTTTCTACATCGTCGGTCTCAACAGCCCTTCTTGCTTTTGAGGTGAGTGCGGCAAATGACAACGGGTATGTTGTCCAAGTGGTAGAGGATGGGAACCTTCGTTCTGGATCAAACGATATCGATGACGTAACTGACGGATCTGTTTCAACAGGGCTGGAGGAATATGGCGCCAGATCATCTGACACATCGCTGAGTAGTTCCACGTTTGATACCGCTGACACTGCCATTACATCTACCTTCAGCGATGTTGCGACTGAGTCAAGTGCGATTTTTGAGAACCGAGGCTTCTTGTCACTCAAGGTGGCCATTAATCAACCCACAACAGAAGGAAGTTACTCACAAATACTTTCGTTGATTGCCTCCGGAAACTTTTAGTATGTCCAAGCGACTCGTTGTTATCACTTGTGCCCTTGCTCTGATGCTGAATCCGTCCACTGGGTTTGCAGCAACGGTTTCTCCAAGCGTTCTTGAACTTTCTTCCACGCCTGGAACCGTTCTTACCTCCTCGTTCACGGTTTTCAACACAGGAGCGAGCGATCAAGTGTACTTTCTCGATCTTCTTGCCTTTGAGTCAGGTGACGAGGACGGAACACCTGTGTTTGCTCCAGAAAAAACGGAAATAAACGCATTCCTTTCCTGGATAGAGTTTCCCCTAAGCGATGTACGTGTCCCCGCGCAGTCAAAGGTTGACGTGCCGTTCACAGTTGCCGTTCCTGACGACATTTCTGCTGGCAGCTATTACGGCGCGATTACCATCTCGACCGCTCCTTCTGAGATAGTCGCAAATAATGGAGCGATTGTGGAAGCAAAAACAGCCGTTCTCGTATTTCTGACGATCGAAGGGGAAACGCAAGAGCACCTGGAACTTCTTGATTTCTCGATCTCTCAGGATGACGTCTCTCTCCCGTTTGGGACATTTGAGTACCGAGTTCAAAATCAAGGAAATGTCTATCTAACGCCGACGGGAGAGATCACGCTCATGGGGCTGTGTGGACAGAGAATCGCTAGGATTGAGGCAAATGCTTCAGAAGGACGCGTTCTTCCGTCTACCACTCGGATGTTCACCGCTCAGTTAATCGACTCCGACAGAATATGGATCCAAGCAGCTGGCTATCAGTTACGTCATCTGCTTATAGGCCCTGTGACAGCTGAACTTTCCCTGAACTTTGGGAATAATCAACTGATTACATCGAACCTGACGTATTGGGTGATGCCGTGGCAACTGTTGGCTCTGATGCTTGGTCTTGCGCTTATCCTGATCTGGTTCACTAAGAAATTGCACGATAAACGCTAATTATCACCATGTGTGCGTATTTTCCAGAGGACATTCCGAACTCTCGCCATAGCCGCCGTTGTTATTACAGCGGTTATGGTGGGTGTTTGGCCATCGTTTGCGGCAACGCTGACAAGCGCGAATGATTATCCGTCCACGCTTCAGGTTTCGCAATCAGCCAATCACACCGTGCTCTTTACAACGCCAACAGGTATTTCAGAAGGGTCAACCATCACACTGACATTTGCCTCTGCATTTGATACATCGCTCCTGAGCGAGGATGATGTGGACATTGCAGACGACGGTGTGGATCTGACAACAGCCGAAACATGTTCGGGATCTGAAAAGGCGTCCATTACGGCTGCGTCAGATGTCATCACCATCACGATTTGTGGGGGCGATGGCGGGGCGATTGCCGCGACGAGCGTAGTCTCGATAGAAATGGGAACGCACGCGAGCAGTTCAGGAACGGGTGTCGATCAAGTCACAAATCCAAGCTCAACAGGGAATTATTATATTGCCATTGGTGGAACGTTTGCAGATTCTGGATCCATCATTTTGCCTATTGGGGGCGATGATACATTCGCTGTTACGGCGACGGTTCCGTCCTCGGGCGGTGGTGGAGAGTCTGGAAGTGGTGACTCTGGTGGTGGAGCAGCGGCAGATACAACGGCTCCAAGTATTTCCAACATCGTTGTCTCAGAAGTCACAGGCTCAAGCGCAACCGTGACTTGGTCAACAAGTGAAGCCGCTACGCGACTCTTAGATTATGGTCTTACCGCAGGATTTGAAGTCGGAACCTCGTCTGTTTCCGGCTATTACACAAGTCATTCTGTCGCGCTCAGTGGATTATCCGAGGGTGAGACGTATTACTTTCAGATTCGCGCCGCGGACAGTGATGGGAACATGGCAACATTCTCTACCCAGACGTTCACGACGGCTGATGAGACGGATCCAGTCATTTCAGATATCGATGTTGTCGACATTACGACGACTTCTGCGCGCGTGACTTGGGAAACAGATGAAGCGTCTGACAGCACGGTCGCCTACGGATTGACAACAGCGTATGAAGAGACAGAGTCGGAAGAGGATCTTGATACCTCACACTCGATTCTGCTTACGGATTTGACCGCCGGAACAACATATCACTTTCAAGTGCTTTCAACGGATGCGTCAACCAATCAAGCTTTTTCAAGTGACCAGACGTTTGAAACGAATGAAGATGACGCGCCAGGAAATGTATCAAACCTTTCTGTCGTGAGCGGCGATGGGTCGGTTACGCTGACATGGACAAGTCCAAGTGATGACGATCTTTCAGGCATGTATGTGCTGCAATGTTTGGATGGCTATCCAACAGATCCCACGGATGATACATGCGAAGTCGTGTCTACGCAGCTCACAAGCAGTTTGGCATTTTCGGGATTGAGTAATGGAATCACGTATTACTTTGGCGTTTTTGCCTACGATGAAGCAGGGCAGTTTGCTTCTGGAGCTTTGGTGCTGGGTACACCACAGGCTTCAGAAGAAGAGGTGCCCTCAGAAGAAGAATCTTCCCAAGCGGAAGAGACTTCTGAAGAAGAAACCTCAGAAGAAGAGTCGGGAGGGGAAGTAGAACTCCCCACGACACAGACGGAAGAAACGTCTGCGGAAGAGACCACCTCACCGGGATCGGCGGTTTCCTGTGGGGACAGTGTCTGTTCGGCAACGGAGTCTTCTCGCTCGTGTCCGACTGACTGTGAGCAAAGCGAGGAGCCAACCTCCCTGGATGCGGAGGATGGCATACTCAGCGATGCCGATGTGCTCTTTTTGGTCGCGGACGAGACTATTGCGCTTGAAACCATGAGCTCCGGCGTGGTTGAAGTCACTCCCACAAGTGACATGCGCATTCTTGTTCCCGCGGATGCGGTATCCGATGACGTTGAGACGATGCTTCTCACAGTCGGAGACGATACCTACCTCATGCGTCTTGATGACGCCCTCGCTCTTTATTTGGCTGATGTTACGATCCCCGACATGCAAACCGTTTTGGAGGTGTCCGTGCTTGTCACCTACCTTGATGGATCGTCGGATGCTGTTTCTTCATACCTGCGCGTAGTCGCTCCGGGCTATGTGTATCAGGTCATCGATGGTGAAGAAGCAGCCGTGCCAAACGCCCATGTCACGCTCTTTGAACTTGTGGAAGGCGAATTTGTCGTTTGGGATGGGTCCCCATACGGCCAATTTAATCCTTCCTATACCAGCGCTGACGGCGCCTTTGCTTGGTATGTCTCAAATGGAACATACCGAGTTTCTGTGGAAGCTGATGGATATGAATCCGCTCAAAGCGCGGTTCTGACCATCCAAAATGCGATCATTAATCCTCGGATTCTGCTTACGGCCGTAGGTCAGGAAGAAGGGGAAGAAGAGGTCGTTGTCACTGAGCCTTCACAGGAGGAAGTAGAAGAAGAGACGGCTCCACAGCAAGAAGCTCCATCCACGCTGGTAGAAACGTTCTTTCATGTGCTTCCCTTCAAGGAAGTGCAACAAACCCTGGAGGCGATTCGCGAACTTCCAGGAGTAGAAGAGGCGGCAGAGGTTTCCACACCGGTTTTGGCCATCACGGCCGGAGTCAGTGTCGTGGTTCTCTCAGTTGCTTTCGACTTCCTTCCCTTCCTTCAATATCTTTTTACCGCGCCAGTGCTTTTTTTCTGGCGCCGACGAAGAAAGGGATACGGAGTCGTGTACAACGCCATTGCCAAGACAGCAATCGACTTGGCTGTGGTTCGCCTCTTCAAAATTGAAGATGGGGCGGCCGACGCGCGAGGCCGCCTTGTCAAGAGTCGTGTGACAGATAGAGGTGGAAGGTATTTTTTCCTGGTTCAGCCAGGAACGTACCGAATTACGGTCACGAAACCTGGATTTCAGTTCCCGACAGACTATCTCAAGGGTGAAAAAACAGATGGCTCCTATTTGGACGTTTATCATGGCGAGATGGTCGTGGTCACAGCCGATAATGCAGTTATCACAGCTAACATCCCGCTTGATCCTTCTCAGGAGTCCAAATACCATGCGCCCAATTCAGTACGTCGCCGCAGGCTTCTACGAGTCGTCCAACAGAGCGTCGCTATTACAGGTGTTCTCATGGCTATCTTGTTTGCCATCATTCGTCCAACGTTTCTTTCTGTAGGAATGGTGGTAGTGCAGGTCGTGGTTTATGTGCTTGCTCGCCGACTCTCCAAACCACACAAGCCGATCAGTTGGGGTATTGTCTACAACAAAGAGACCGGCCGTCCGATTGCGCAAGCTGTTGCTCGGGTTTTTGAACCCAAGTACAACAAGCTTTTGGAAACGCAGGTAACGGACAGTAAGGGTCGTTTCGCGTTTATGCTCGGGCCAAATCAGTATTACGCCACATTCGAAAAGCAAGGATTCAAACAAACACAGATCGATCCGATCGATTACTCGGGCGCGGAAGAACCAAAGGGATTTTCCGAGGAAGTTCCATTGGAACCTCAACAAGACCCGCAGAGTCCCTCATAACTATGCCTCGTGCATGGAGGAAACAATTTGGGTTACTGCTGATACTCCTGATGGCAGTCAGTTTTGCTATGCCTGTTTGGGCCGTCTCGCCGCCTAACATCATCACGTATCAGGGGCGTATTCTAAACGCCAATGGCGTCCCCGTTTCTGACTCTTCATTAAGCATGAAGTTTTTCTTGTATACGGCAAGTTCTGGCGGAACATGCGTGTGGTCAAATTCCTCCGCAGATTGCCACAGTAATACTCCAGCTTCCACGACGGCTCGCTCGGTAACGCTCACCACCGGATTGTTTACGGAAAATCTCGGTGACACTTCGAATTCATACGCCGCTATAGCGGATTCCACATTCGCCGACAATGCGTCTATTTATTTGGAGGTGCAGATTGCCGGTGAGACACTCTCTCCTAGACGCCAAATTACCGCGACACCCTATGCCCTAAACGCTGATACTCTCGACGGGATTGACTCGACGGTTCTACAACTTTTTGAAACAGGATCAAGCCGAACCTTTGAGGACGATGCTCCTGTCGTGATTGGAACAAATGCTGCGTTTAGCTATGGCAGCGGTGCTACTGGAGATATTCGCATTGAGGATGAGTTGGAGGTCATGGGCGACGGATACATTGATAATGATCTTGTGGTCGGAGCATCTACTTCGAGCACGGAGACGATTGCCAATGGATCCTTTAGTTTATCTGGTAATGATCTGTTTGTCGCAAGCGATTTAGGTGTGGAAGGGACGATCTATGCTGATGGAAGTGTTGACGTTGTTGGCACCGCCACCGTCGGGGATCTTTCCTGTACAGATTGTCTGGACTTCACTGAACTCTCCGACACGCTCTCCCTAGACGCCTCCACCTCCATTGCCTTAGACGGCAGTGAGACACTCACAT
>CAZELN010000006.1:0-8378 GCA_964513275.1 uncultured Gammaproteobacteria bacterium | reverse complement strand
GTGAGACACTCACATTTACAAATGCCGGCACAGGAAACATGATTGTAAATCTCTCTTCGACCGGGGACTTCATTTTTCAAGATAATGGAACGACCTTCTTCACCGTTTCCGACACTGGCACGATGGTTGTTGATCCCACAACCGCAGGAACTATTATCGACTTTGAGCTTGCGACCCAATGGACAACAGGGGATCTCATTAATATCGATTGGGCGTCAGCCACGACTGCGTCAGGTGCGGCAACGGCGCTTGACATGGACTTTACCAACTTTACGCCAGATGACGCATCGGCATTTTATGGAGTCCACCTCAATGATCAGGCCAGTGCAACAGCGTCAACCGAGTACGGAATTTATATTGAAGGTTCGAACTGGGATCGTGCTCTATATGTTGAGGATGTTTCAGAGTTCCGGGAGGATGTGATTTTTGAGGACGCAACCGACGGCGTGGACATCGTGGTTGGAAGCGATAACGCGGCTCCTATTGATATCGGCGCGGACGTCTTTAACGGCGGAAAATTTATAGATATCTCGTACGATACCGCAGAAGTCGTTGATAGTGCCTTAACGGGTTTGGACATCAACTTCAGCACTAACTTGACCGGAAACGCCGCGGACGATGTAACTGGGGTGAGTATGCAGTTGCCCGGATTCCTTGGGAACCTACCCAACGCTGCTTCAACGACTGTTTTGACCGGAGCAAATTTTTCGGGAGCGGGAATTGACACCGGGACAAACGGTGCCTCCGTCGTGAGCGTAAATTGGCACGGCTTGACGGTTACCCTTCCCGACATTGATACAGGCAGTGTGGATGATACCGTTCAGTCTGTCGGGTTCCTTGTCAATGGTGGGGCGGTGACGAATGGTGCTGGGACAGAGGATGAAATCGGGATCGATGTCAGTGGGACAAAGATCGATTTGGATGCAGACAATGATACGTCGCTTATCGCAAGTACGGATGACCGGATCGATTGGGAACTTGGCGGAACCGCCCAGACCGTCATCATGAGCGCCCCAGCCGCTGCCAGCGGCGGAGCCACGCGTTCCATTTTGGACATTAACTATGCCACACCAGCTGATGGCTCGGGAACGAATACACATCAGGGTCTGACCATTGACATGGATATCGGAAACGCGACCGCAGGAACCAACAGTGTGAACGGACTTGCCATTGAAGCGATCGCAGGAGATGCAGAAGTTGCCAATGTTCACGGCATTGATATAGGTTCCCTCACAGGAACCGCGGCTGCGAATGAGACAGCGATCCAAATCGGCTCAGGATGGGATGCGGAAATTTCATTTGCTGATACCGCGCAAGCAGATATTCGTATTGTGAATAGCTCGTCTTTAGCGTTTCAAGACGCAAGCGGCAATGAGATACTGTCATTAGAAGATGTTGATAATAGCGCAAACCACGTAATCACGATCGATGCGGATACAGCCCTGTCATTTAATAGTTCCAACAATTCAGACACAGACATCACAACCATATCTGGAGAGGATTTACGCATTGAACCCGGTGGCGCCGGTGACCTATTGTTGGTGGTCGATGCAGATAGCACCATTACGATTTCGGCCGATGCGGCTCCAGGTATTGATATGGTTTCGCTCACAAATGCCGCGTTTCCCACTACGACCAATGACGTAAATGCGTTGTCGGTCAGTTACGAAGTTACGAACGCTTCCACAAATGCAGTTGTCATTGACTCCACGTTCACAGGAGGAGCGACTGACCTTCTCACATATACCGCGTTGGCGATTGCTGACATTAACCCTACAAACGCGGCTGGCGCGGATACGGTTGTAGGTTTTGATGTTAGTCCAGTAACCGATCCTGGTGCAACGATTACCTCTTTGGGAGTTCGAATTGGTAACGGTTGGGATGTGAATTTAACTCTTGATGATGCGACGACGATTGTAGATTTAGCCGATGCAGCCACACTGACATTCCGTGACAAAACAAATACTCTGCTCACATTGACCGACTCAGGTACAACCGGAGATTTAGCTGTCAGCGGAGATATGGCCGTGAACGGAGGAGATCTGACAACCAGCGCGACCACATTCAATTTATTAAATTCCACAGCGACGACGATTAATTTTGGTGGTGGCACGACAAGCGCCTTGAACATTGCTGATGCCGCGATTACTGGAACGATTGACATTGGAGGCGTTTCCAATGATGGAGCCTCGACGGTTCACATTGCGACAAATGGCACGACAGGTGACACGATCGAACTCGGAAACACATCCGTCAATACAAAAATTACCATTACCTCTGGAGACGTGATTGATCTTGAAGGAACCGTTCACATTGATCTTACGACCATTGGCGCCACACAGTACGCGTTGTGCCACACCAACTCAGATACAAATGATGAACCCATTGGCGACTGTTCCGGCGCGCCAACGGCTGACTACGCCGAGCAATACCCAATGGCTGCTGGAATTGAGTATGGTGACATTGTTGTTCCAGGAACGCGCGAGGTTGTGACTCAGGATGGTGATACGGTAGTAGAGCTGGTGAAGTCCTCACAGGCATATCAAGGTCCGGTTGTGGGAATCGTTTCAAACAACTACGGCGATTTTACGTCTGCCGGTTACAACATTTCGCCACAGGATAACCCCATGCCAGTCGCGTTGGTTGGTCGTGTTCCCGTGAAGGTGGTCGCAGAAGGCGGATCGATTATCGCGGGGGATTATCTCACGACATCGTCAACGCCAGGTGCTGCCATGAAAGCAACCAAGGTTGGGCGCGTGATTGGCATGGCGCTTGAGGACTGGGATGGTCTGAGCGCGACCGTCATGGTGCAGGTAAATAACAGTTGGTCCATGGGAGATGTATTAGGAACAGATGGGACATCAACGCTCGTGACAGACAATGTGATTGTTTCATCCATTGATACGGCAAACGAACAAACACCAAGTTTTGACTCGTATGGCCTTGCGCTGCGCGGATCTGTATGGAATGGATCGGAAGCAACAGCGGTGGAAATGATGCTTCAAAACGTCGTCGACGATGATGGCGAATATCGTTTGAGTGTGCGCAATACCGTGCAAACGGAAGTGGCCTATATTACTCATGAGGGAACCATGCGAATTGCCGGGAACATGGTGGTCGGCGGGCAACTCTTTCCTTCTGATCGTGGTGTTCCACAAACAGAAAAGTACATTTATTACGACGGTTCTGAAGGAGTAGGCGGTGACTTCATGCGCACCAATGCCAAGGGTTGGTCAACCGGTTCGTATGACTTCGCCCAGATGTTCTCATCTGATGAGGAGCTTGTCTCCGGTGATGTCGTTGCCTTTTCAGGAAATGGAGAGACGGTGCAGCGCTCGACAGGGACGGATGGTGAGCAACTCGCCGGTATTGTCTCGACGCGTCCTGGATTTTTGGCCGGCGAGAATGTGGAAGGTGCTTACCCGATCGCCTTGGCGGGCCGTGTTCCAACAAAAGTGAATCTTGAAAATGGTGTGATCGCGGTAGGCGACCCACTTACTGTCTCTTTGACCGCTGGTGAAGCCATGAAAGCGATCGATTCGGGACAAATTGTCGGCTATGCCTTGGAGGCCTTTGCGGGATCTGAGTCAGATAACCTCATCCTCACCTACGTGAATGTTGGATATTGGTCTGGTGGTCCGCAGACCATCACGATTGTCGAAAATCGCGCGAGCGAAGCGCCATCGGGCACACAAAGTTATTCGGCCCTCAACATGAGTGGGAACATTTTCATGGCCAACAACCAGATTTTGTCGATTGGCCGGCTTGAAGGTGTGAGTGGATTGTGGTCTGTCGAACCAGACGGCACGATCAAGACCCAGGGGTCAGTAAAGACCGTGACGCAGTCCTATCAAGGCACGCCAGTGGAGACGATCGCGGTTACCTCACCCGAAAGTGTGATTACGCTTACAGGAACCGCAACGCTTGTTGAAGGTCAAGCGGAAATACGTTTTGAAGACATTGTTCCAGAGTTTAATGATGTAGTCTCCGCTATCGCACCGATTCGTGTACTTGTGACTCCCAGTGGACCGGTTTCACTCTATGTTTTGGAAAAAGACCAGAACCATTTTATCGTTGAACGTTTTGTTGGTTCAGCAGATGTGGAATTTGATTGGATGGTGACAGGATATCGGAAAGGATATGAACCCGCATCTCCCGTCATCTCGAGCGAAACGACCATGAGCGACGAGCAAAGCGAGGAGTCAAATAGGAGTGGAGTCGAAGGATCTCCAAGTGAGTCGGAACAGATAGGAGATCCGTCCATCGACGAACTTCAGGACGACATAGGTACCGACGAGGTTGCAGAAGAAGATCCAGCTCCTCCGGAGAGTCCGGATGAACCCCTTATCGATTCCGCGATGGAAGACGGTAGTGCTCTGTTGACCGAGGAACTGTCTGAATCGTAATCGAATCATCTCGTTCGTTCTTTTTCACACATCTCAAGAGCAATAAGCCGCGGGACCCCACACTCGCGGCTTATGCGTTATAATGAGTCTACTATGGGAAAAGGAGTTTATGTTCTTTCTGCGGCTCGCGTTCAATTGATGATTCTGATTTTTTTCATTCCCTTGATGGTTTTTCCTCTCACGCTTGATCCAGTTGAACTTCATAAACAGAACCTTCTCGTGATTTTCACGGCTGTGGCGGCTTTGTGTTGGCTTGCCTCAATGTTCCTCTCAAAAGAGCTCACGCTCCGACGTGGATGGATCAATCTGCTTCCGTGGCTATTGGGTTTGGCGTTTCTGGTGCCTGCCTGGTTTTCCTCCGCGCCGTATCTTTCTTGGCTTGGGGCGCACCGACAGGAATACACCAGCGCACTCACGGCGGTTGCGTTGGCAATTCTTTTTTATCTCATCGCAAATATTTTCATCCAACGTCAAGATCACCAGCGCGTCCATGTTGTGTTGTTGGGAAGCGCAAGTTTGGTCGCATGTATCGCTGTTTTAGAAGTCCTTGGTGTACCTCTTGTCACGTCGTTGGTTCCGTCGCTTACCCTCAACACGGTTGGCACATTGGGTTCTTGCGCGACGTTTTTGGTTGTCCTCAATGCCTTTTTTCTTGCCGCGTATGTCTCCCATCGTCCAGGAGATTCCCTATTGCACGACGGCCAGTTGGGTGTACTCGAGCGGATTCTGATTTTTTTTGTGATGATGGCGACCGTTTTTTTGCTGCTCGTATTGGATGATTCAACCCTCTGGGGTTTGTTTATTGTTTCGTTAAGTACACTGTTCTTATTTATTCTTTTTCGTGCAAAGGATTTTCCGCATCACGGCCGCTTGATTCTTTTGCTTGTATTGTTATTGGGAAGTTTTGGATGCCTGTTTTTTTCCCCGGGATTTACGTTATTTCCTGTGCCACTGGAAGTCATGCCTAGCGCTTCTAACTCCAACCAGATTGCGCAAAGCACGCTTGATACGTTTTCTCGTAACTGGGGTTCAGGGCCTGGAACGTACCAGTTTGATTACAGTCAATTTCACGATGCGGCCGTAAACGCGACGGATTTTTGGAATACGCGTTTTGACCGCGCTTCCAGCTTTGTTTTGACGTTGCTTCCAACCATTGGTCGGGTGGGCGTGAGCCTCTTAGGTTTGTTTGTTGGACTGCTCTTTATTCGCGCAATCGCCCAGGTTTTGCGTCCTGCGTCCAAGGAGCGGTGGTTGGAGAGCTTCATCCATTTGGTTCCTTGGGTGACGCTTGTGGTGAGCACATTTCTCATGCCGTGGAATATGACGCTTGTGGTAGCCTTTGGCGTGTTTTCTGGACTGCTTGCTTCACAAGTGATGGCGTCGCATTGGTCGAAATCTTTGGCGCGTTCTCCTGTGGCATGGTTGAGCATTTCGACTGTCATGGTTGGGTTTTCTCTTGCCTTTTTGATTGGGATTTTCCTTTCGTCTGAACGAATGGCAGCCGAGATGTTGTTTGCCCGTGCGATTGAGCGTGATCGTTCTGGAGAGGATCTCCAAGAGGTTGTTGAGCTTCTTGACCAAGCAAGCCGACTCAATACGCATCATGACACCTACTATCGAAATCTTGGAGAAGCGCTTCTTCTGCGTTTAGACGAGGAACTTGAAGGCGTGAGTTCCATTGATACGCTCACGCCAGAATCCACTCAGTATATTCAATCTCTGACGGCTGCATCTGTGAATGCTGTCGCGCATGCCACCGATCTTTCACCCAATAATTCCCTCAATTGGCTCTCTCGAGGGTTTGTGTATCGAGAGTTGATTTCCGTTTTGGGCGAGGCGGGTGAGTATGCGGTTTCAAGTTATACACGGGCTGTCGAGCTTGAGCCGGTGAACCCGCAGAATTGGACAGAGCTTGGAAAAGCGTACATGGCTGCCTCTGAGCAGGTGAGGCTGTTGACGGCAAGTAGTGATGCACAAATCGCTGCGGAAGCACAACGCAAACTTGAAACGTTATTACTGAATGCGCAGTCTACATTTGAACGTGCGGTGGAACTGAAACCCAACTACGCGCCGGCTCATTACCAGCTTGCGGTTGTGTATGAGCGCCAAGGCCGGATGGACGATGCGGTTGGAAAGATGGAAAGCGTGGCGCAATATAATCAGTTAGATGTCGGCGTGTTTTTTCAGCTTGGCATGTTGTATTTGCAAAGGGGTGCGGCAGGAGATCAAAACCTGGCAAAGACGGCATTTGAGCATGCGGTGAAATTGGTTCCAGATTATGCCAATGCGCATTGGTTTCTCGCGTCTATTTTTGAGGCACAAGGCGATATTGCCGCGGCAGTGCGTGAAATCGAAACCGTGCTTGAACAGAGTCCTGACAATGAGATTGTTCGCTCGAGATTAGATCGGCTCCTTCATGGTCAGATTACGAACGAGGTTCCAGAAGTGATTGAGGAGTAGGAAGAAACAAAATCACCTGATACACATCAGGTGATTTTTGGTGGATCCTTGTAGACTTGGTTGGAACCAATTGGTGGAGGAATTGAGGGAGTGGGTAAAGTTTCGAGAGATTTGTTTGGTAGGAGTGTGATGGATCGGGAAAGGCTACCCCCACTCTTAATAACTCTCCTGCATGTACTCCGTTACAATGGTGATAATTTTTTGTACTGTAGGGTTACAGTTCTTGAAGTGTAACTTTTCTATAACCTGAAACCCTTCCTTTCGAATTACGTCACTTATCAATGCGTGGACAAATGATTGTGTTGCTCCATCTATCCCTTCAAAATCTAAAACCACATCATCTCCTTTTTTGATGGCAGGTGTTATTTGATCCATGCGTATATCACGAGCTTCATCCTTATTTTCTGCAAATGCTCCAGTTGAAATAAAAAGTTTAATGTTCGTCATATAAATTTCGGTTCAATTTTACGTCTTGCCTGCTTTCTTTTTTGAATAGCGGAACTCCACACAGACCTTAACGAATCCAACAGAACATTAAACTGATCAGATGTATCCAATGCTATATCAATACCAACCGCCGTTCCTTGCCATTGTGGTAAGTGTTCCTTCTTCGTATGACGGTCGTCAAAGGGATCGGCATTAAGCTGAAACGATTGAGTCTTTGAAGGCTTCAATAATTTATACAAGGCGTCGCCGCTATAAAGCATGAAATGTGTGCGATTGACTGCCGCGATAGATTTTGTGAAGAAAAGACCTGCCCCAGCATTCCAATCAGTACCACCTTCACGCGAAGTGGTTCCAGTAATGCCTGGCGTAAGTGCTAATCGTAAAGCATCTAAATCTGTATCAGCGACATGGGAACGTGTAATAGTACTTTTAATACCAACTCCTGTATCGGCGATCCCAATACGGATCATATTACTTTTTGAGTGATATTGAGCCGACAATACAGCGCCATGTGGCGACTGCGCATGTTCAAGTACATTTCGTACCATTTCACTTAGAATATATCGAATAGGGTCAGTTTGCTCTGGACTCAGGTGAAGTAATGGAATCATTTCAGTAAGTAAATCACCTAGTTCATCAGTATTTTTTATCTGTGTGAGTGGAATAAAACGTCCAGCTGATTCATGAGAAGTTATTCTCATTCCCGAATCAATACCTAAAAATTTAAATAGTCCCATCCGCTCAAGATAATGTTTCGATGTTGCTTCAAGTTTCTCACACAACACATTTTCATCTTTCACTGATAAACCAAGAATAGCGATCATTGATAAGGCAAGCGGGTGAAGAGAAATCCAATTTTTGTTTGCGGTTATTTCTAGTTTTTCGGAATCAAAAGGATCAAAGTTTCGTAAAAAACCCTCGATGTTTCCTATGAATGCACTATTTGGCAGATGCACTTTCATATAAAAAAAATACCGGGATTTATGTATTTTGTCAAAAATAGATAAATCCCGGTATTTTATGACCTTTTTTGTAAACATTTCATTACAGAACATGTTGTTTCAA
>CAZELN010000005.1:26350-38143 GCA_964513275.1 uncultured Gammaproteobacteria bacterium | reverse complement strand
GGCGGTTTTGGTTTGTCGATACAATGACATAATTTTGAGTTTCGTAATTCACAGCTCGATGGGACTTTCAAGTTCCGCATCAGCCATGAGGGAATCCGCGTCGACGATGTGGCCAACGTGTACAACGACGAGACCTGGACGAAGCTCGTCGTCGACGAGTCGGGATTCCGGATGAATCTCGTCAAGCACTTCGAGCAGCTCGTCGCCGCCTACGACGGTATGGTGCTGGACGCGTCGGAACTCGAACAGATCGTCCGCGCCGCGGTCGACAATGCCATCATGGTTCACCTGGACCCGCACAATACGGGAACTTCGGTTCCCAGCTTCAGCGAGCTCGCGGTGATACGATTCGAGGGCGGATGTGCCACCTGTGCCTTCTGCGAGAAAGACACCTCCATTCTCTCTGAGTTGATGGGCAGAAAGCCGCCCATGCTTCCCAACGTCGTGAGTGTGGCAGGGGTCAATATCCGTGCCTTCCTGGCCGACGGTGTGCTCGCGGTTGTCGTTGGCTACCTCGACCACACGAACATTTTCGAGATCGTCTTCCACAACGACCTGGTGGCGCGGCTCCAGCTCCTGCTCACGCCGCAGCTCATCCGCTCAGTCATCGAGGGTAATCTCATCGCGGGCGAGCTCACTCGTCGCATGATCTATCAAAGCCAGTTGGTGATGATGGAGGCCTACGGCTACAGTCCGCGCGCCGTCATCGCCCTCGCCGACGCCAAGGAGCATGAGAAGGCGATGGATCCATCCCAGACCAACTAATACGACTCGCAAATCTTGCGAGTTTTCTTTTTCAACGGTCTCAACGATGGACACGAGGTTCATGGCAAGTTATACTCGTCGCGAATAACTTGCAGGCTTCAGCCTGCGGCTACCACTATGCTCCAAGTTGGAATCGTTGGGCTCCCAAATGTTGGTAAGTCAACGCTCTTCAAGACTCTCACCAAGAAAGCAGTCGACTGCGCGAATTTTCCGTTTTGCACGATTGAACCAAACGTTGGCGTTGTAGAAGTTCCTGACGAGCGGGTTGATGTTCTCGCAAGGATGTCGAAGTCGGAAAAAGTGATAAAGACAGCTATTGAATTTGTTGATATTGCCGGCCTCGTAAAAGGCGCTCACAAAGGAGAAGGGCTTGGAAACAAATTCCTCGCTAACATTCGCGAGGTGGATATGATTGTGCATGTGGTTCGGGCGTTTGAGGATCCAAATATTGTTCATGTGGATGGCGCGATCGATCCAGCGCGGGATGTAGAAACGATCGAAATCGAACTGGCGATGGCCGACATCGGTACCGTCGAGAAGCGACTCGACGCGGTGCGAGGGAAAATGAAGGCCGGGAAAACCAAGGAACTCGAACTTGAGGAAGCTGCGCTCGCCAAATGGTTCGTCGCGCTTTCGCAGGGCAAAATGGCCAACTCGGTAGAACTGACCGACGACGAACAAGCCGTTGTTCGCGACGTGAGTCTACTCACAAACAAACCAATCTTGTACGTTGTGAATGTTGATGAAGAATTTTTCAAAGCCGCTTCAGCGGCGTCGAATTCGGACGGGGCTAAAGCCCATGTGAAGTTTGGGGATCATGTAGCGCTGCCATTGAGCATTAAACTCGAATCTGAACTCATCGTAATGTCTCCAGACGACCAAAAGCTGTTCCTCGACGAACTTGGCCTCAAACAATCTGGTCTCGACCGACTCATTTCAAAGTGTTACGAGCTTTTGAACCTCATTACCTTCCTTACAACGGGTGACAAAGAAACCCGCGCGTGGACGGTGACTCGCGGGGCAAAGGCGCCGCAAGCTGCCGGCGTCATCCATACGGATTTTGAGAAAGGATTTATTCGAGCGGAGGTGATCAGCTATGAAGATTTCGTCGCCTGTGGTGGCGAAGCCGGAGCTCGCGATCAGGGAAAGTTGCGCGTCGAAGGAAAAGAGTACGTGATACAAAATGGCGACGTGTGTCACTTTAGGGTGAGTACGTAGCTTATCCTGAATTACGAAACTCATTCATTGTGTCATCCCGAGCGACCAACGGGAGTCGAGGGATCTCGAATCCATAGAAATTTGAGATTTCTCGACTCGCTATCGCTCGCTCGAAATGACACTGGTGGAGTTTCGTAACTCAAAGTAGTTTATTGATCATCGTCAGAACAGCCTGGTAAAGTAGGAATGTAAGCATTTTCAATTTATATGCAAAAAATTGTTTTGATGGGGATCCTGGTGCTTTTTGGTGCCGGTTGTCTCACAGGAACACCTGCGAGTCTTCCAACAACAGATAAACAGACGACCTGGGGACTTTATTTTGATCTTCCAGACGGATGGGTCGTGACGCAGGGGTGTCTCCTAAATAAGGAGTGGGTAGATTGCGGGGCAAATTTAATTGAGGGCGGTGAGGCACCGAGTCTCAACTATGACATCGATCCTGAAATCAATACTATTGAGATTATTAACACGACCAAGCTTCCGCTCTTTGGAGGAATCGGTCCAACGGAAAATGAAGAGGCATATCAAAGCAGTGAAGTTGCTCGTATCCGTGTAACCAGATCCGACGATCCTGTAGATACGAGCAATGCTGTCCTGGTCGAGGATCTAGGACAGGGTTTTTTGAAAGTGACAACTTGTGACGTAGTTGCGTCACCTGAGTGTCAAATTTATGGCCAGTGGGCGCACGACTACGTTTTCAGTGTCGGTGAAGAAAATTATCGTTTTGATATCACGAGTGTTGGGGTCTCTAAAACGGAGATTGAGAATATTGTGTTGAGCGCTCAATCTTCTCGTTAGCGGGTGAGTGCGTAAATGTCTCGCGCGACGAGTTGATCCTCGCGGTAGTACAAGTGGTTATCAAGGACTTTGTAGCCGAGACTCTCGAGGAGGGATTTTAGAGGAAGGCGGTGCCAGTCACCGCTTTTTGTTTTGTAGGCGGGAAATGCGACGACCGCGCGGGCAGTGGATTTTAAGAGGGGTGCGAGTGCTGTGAAGGAGTCGCGGAATAGGGGAATGAGTTCGGACTCGAGTCGGCGAGTTTCCTGTTGGTCGAGAGTCTTTACGCGAGGTTTGCCCAGGAAGACTTCGGTGACAAGGAGGTCGATACCGGCAACCCCCTCTAACTCCCCCTTGGAAAGTGGGAGGATCGAAGGTAGATCTGCTGCGGGAGAGACGAATAATTTCACAGGGACTTCAATCCCGTTGGATCCGACGCCACTGAAGTGGCTTTGAATCCATTCCAGGTTTGTTTTTGTATCACGAATCGCCTTCTCGGAAATGTCGCTGCCGATGAGCGTCTCGAATCCAATCAGTGCACCTTCCATGAGGACCGTGCCCGAACCACAAAATGGATCCAGAAGTGTTGCCCCACGCGGGTCGATGCCGCCGAGGTTTATCATCATGCGCGCAAGTTTTGGTGGGAGCATGCCGGATTTTGCATCGCGCGCCGGGCGGCCGTAGTCGCGATCAGACCAAGCCTTAAAGTTTTGGATCGCGTCCGTTTGTCCGATGAGGATATTGTTCATCGTTGCAAGCAAAACAAACTCACCACCGGACTCGAGCAGACCGTTTGTTTCGACGATGGCCGAGGAGAGTCTTGGTTCCTTACCCTTCACATAGCGAACGGCCCGACCTGTTTCTTTCAGGCGCTTTTTTATCTCAAGACCAAGCTGGTCAAGATCGCGTTCGAGGAACCGTGTGGTCTTCTTATCGCCCAGGTCATAGACACTGAGTCCGAAACTAATTTTGTTTTTTCCAGCGGCACCGCTTGCCAGGCTTGCAATGAGATCCGCCGCCTCGGTCTTGTTCCATGAGCGAAGCTCGCCGGCGATACGCCCAATTTTCACAATCCCCGCGAGGCGATCCTGAAGTTCACTCAAATTCCAATCGAACGGCTCGACGACAACCACAGAGTCAGAAACAAAAACAGGATGATAGCTTTCGCCAAGCACAGCGCGTATCTCCGCGATCGAGAGTTCCGGATGTGAACCGAGGATGAAGTAGATCATAGCCCACACATCCTCTCAAATATTGACCTTTTTTACAAAGCTCGTTAAGCTGCGGCCATTAATACTTAACTGTCCATAACCCTTCGAGGTTTGTCGCAGGCTGAAGCCTGCGGCTACCACGAAGAGGTTGTTCCGAGAAAAACGGAACCAGTACCATTATGAAGGGATACGAACTCCTTTACATTGTGGGCACGCAGTTCACCGATCAAGAGATCGCGGACATTCAAGGGAAGATCAACACGCTTTTAGAGGAAGCGGGAGCCAAGGTTCTCAAGAGTGAGAACTTGGGCAAGATCAAGCTTGCGTACCCTATTAAGAAAATTCGTCATGGATCGTATATTCTGACCTACTTTGATGCCGAGTCATCAGTGATCAGCGATCTCAACCGACGTCTCGCGCTTCGCGAGGAGATACTTCGTCACACGCTTTTGGAGCGTCCGACGGGAGCTTTGGAGAGAACATTTGAACTTTCGTCCTACGTCGCACCTCTCTCAGATGAGGCCAAACCAGAGCGTGAGATGAAGCGTCCGCCTGCAAAGACCTTCAAAAAAACTGAGCCGATGCTGCCTTCTCCGCCACCCGCATCCGCTGAAGAGCCAGCCATGAGCATGGAGGAACTCGATCAGAAGCTTGATAAAATTCTCGAAGGCGATATTGCTGAAAATATTTAATTGATTCGCGTATGTATTCGCTTAATCGTGCCATGATTATCGGCAACCTCACGCGAGATCCGGAAGTTCGAAAAACATCGACGGGACAGAGCGTCTGTTCTTTCTCTGTGGCGACGAATCGAAGTTGGACCGGTCAGGATGGCGCCAAACAAGAAGCCTCAGATTTCCATAACGTGGTCGCCTGGGCCAAACTTGCGGACATTTGTGGTCAGTATTTGACGAAGGGTCGCAAAGTGTACGTCGAAGGTCGCATGCAAACACGTGATTGGGAAGGCCAAGACGGGGTGAGGCGGTATCGCACTGAGATCGTCGCAGAGAATATGATCATCCTGGATCGACCAGGTGGAAGTGCTCCAGCGTCTGGCGCAACAAAGTCTTTCGGTGTCCCGGCATTTACTCCTCCTGTTGCGCCGCCGCAAGATGATCGCGCTCCCAATCCAGACGACGAGATTAAGATCGAAGATATTCCGTTTTAACCTATGGAAAAACAAAATCCAGCCGTTCAAAAGAAGAAGCAATGCTACTTCTGTTACAACAATATCCATCACGTCGACTACAAGGACGTGAGCATCCTGCGCCGTTTCCTTTCTTCCTTTGCGAAGATTGTCGCGCGCAAGCGTTCTAAAGTTTGCATGACGCACCAGCGTGAACTTACCAGTGCCATCAAGCGCGCTCGCGTCATGGCACTTCTGCCGTTTGTCCAGCGCTAATCATGCTTTCCCGGGAAGACCTTCAAAGACGCCTGTCCATGTGGCAGGATGTTGAACACAAGATCCACGCGTTTTTCCAGGCGCGTGGTTTTGTTCATGTGCGCACGCCACTCATCGTCCGTTGTCCTGGTATGGAACCCAATCTTGATCCAATCGAAATGTCTGTGAATGGAGAGCGCTGTGTGCTCATCACCAGCCCCGAGTATTCGATGAAGAAATTGGTTGGCAGTGGGCTTGAAAAGATCTATACGATCACACCGGTTTTTCGCAATCATGAGACAGGTACCCATAACACCCCGGAGTTCACGATGCTTGAATGGTATGCGCCTGGAACGTATGAGGATCTGATGAATGAGACTGAGGACTTACTAAAGTTTGTTTTAGAGGATGAGACAGACTGGTCACGCTTGAGTTTTGATGAGGCAGATGTCGACGAATTTGGCGATCCGCATACGGACACAAAACGCTTCTTTGTGACGCATTATCCTAAGGATCAAGCGTCACTTGCGAGAGTCTCAGACGATGGAACTTATGCTGAACGTTTCGAAGCATTCTGCAATGGGATGGAGTTGTGTAATGGTTTTTGTGAACTCCTTGATCCCGTAGAACAGCGAGCGCGCTTCATGCAAGAGCAAGAAGAACGCCGCAAACTCGGCAAGACCGTGTTTCCTATCGATGAGGAGCTTCTTGCAGCTCTCGAGCGCATCAAGGAGTCAATATATGGAAACGCTCTAGGAGTTGACCGACTCGTAATGCTCAAGTACGCTATCGCCAACATTCACGACATTCATCTATTTTGATATGGCATCACCAAACGACATTAAGAAAGGCACGGTCATCAACCGCGACGGCGAGCTCTGGTTTGTGATCGAGTTCCAGCGCGTTTCGCCTGGGAAAGGATCTTCGTTTGTGCGCACGCGCATGAAGCATTTGACCACCGGCAAGGTGAAGGAAGAGAACTTCAAGTCTGCCGAGAACCTGACGTTCGAGGACGTGCAATACAAGAAGATGCAGTACCTCTATAACGACGGAAATCTCTACACGTTCATGGACAATCAGAACTACGAGCAGATTTCGATCGCGAAGGGAGATATTGAGGATGCGATTCCGTATATGAAAGAAGGTCTGGAAGTGAAGGTAGTGATCCATGGCGGGAACGCGCTGACAATCGAACTTCCACAGAAAATCCAATACACCGTTGCCTACACCGAACCCGCCGTGAAAGGAGACACAGCTTCCGGCAACGTCCTGAAGGACGCGGAGATGGACAATGGCCTCAAGGTCCGCGTGCCAGTTTTTATCACGGAAGGCGATGAAATTCTAGTGAATACCGAATCCGGTGCCTACTCGGAACGAATTACAAAGTAAGCAAAAAACCAGCCATTCATTGACAAACGGCTGGTTTTTTGATATCTTCCATGTCTCTTGAAGCTGGTAACCCAAGCATTGCTACCAATCCCGGTACTGCGTAAGTCTACTGGTTTTCGAAAGCCGACGAGGGGACGGAGTTCCCTTCAAATGGAGCTGCTATGAACAGCACGCTCGCCGAGCTTCGTGCCACCGCAGAGCCGTACAAATCTTTCCCAAAGGCCGTCGCCGCGGTCGTCCGCGCGATGTTCGATCACGATGCAAAAAGGGTCGAGATTGTCTACGGATTTTGGGCAAAGGATTATTCAGTAATCGAGATCGTGGCCGACCGACCGGTATTCGTAGGATCTAGCATTGGCGACTTGATCGAGAAGGCCAACATGGATCGTTCGTTCAACTGGACTCTGGCCTTCATTCACCATGGCGTGAACGTTGCGGTTGACAATGACCGCTATAGGATCAGTGGCTTGGGAGAGGGCGAGGGCGTCAACCCCAAGCAGGATCGGTCAGCCAAGCGTCTCGTCCGTGAGCTCGCCCGTCATCTCGCTCCACGAGAGTCACTCAATACCACCGTGGTCGATGAGAGCGGAATAATGCATAAGTTGGTCGAGAACTTCTACAGCACCGTCATCGGAGGGTACAGGATTTCCTGGCCCGAGAAGATGATCGGTCACGGACACGAGGGGCTCATCCTCAAGTTCGGGAGCGTGCGTGTGTCGATGGGAAGGTTCCTGGGACGCTTGACGATGAAGGAGCTAGATCGCAAGCTTCTCAACATCCTCACCCACCCTTGGTTGCAGGGAACCGTCGAGATCGAGGTGGCCGACGTACAATTCGCCAAGGTTCCGGTTCCAACCAACTCGATGCACAACTTCGACGAGGTGTTTTACCATGATGGTCACGCCGCGACACTCGGTCGCGCGCTGCTTGGGATCATGCCGGGCGTGGCTTTGCGGGAGATGAACAAGACGGTCACGGCAGATCTAGGCGACTTCTGTAAGACCGACCACGAGTTGGTGCTGGAGAACCACACCTACAAGCTCGTCTGCACAGACGAGTTCAATCTCTGGCGGGTCGAGCATGTTGTCCTGGGAGTCATCGGAGCCACGCATCTGTGGAACCAGCACGAGATGCTGATCAACGTGACCCATCCGGTGTTTCGCACGATCGGCCCGAATCGCGACGAGATCATGCAGATCCTCTGGTGGCAGCTCGCTATCCGAATTGCGATGGATCCACCCGAGGGGTTCGAGGAGGAGAAGAACATCAACCTGAGCACGACTCAGATCTACCTCGCCTTACGGCGGCAGAATCCAGAACGCTGGGGCGACTAGTCCCACACGAGAGCCTCACAGGCTCTTTTAACTTTTCATTCAACGTCTGTCGCTATCTCATCAGATTCAGATTCTTCTAAAATCTTTGTAGATTCCGGAGAGAGAATCGCTTTTTCAATGGCCGAACGTATATCCTTGGCAAGTGTTGGGTTTGCTCTAAGCGTTGCTTTTGCGTTTTCTCGTCCTAGTCCTAGCTTATGCTCCCCAAAGTAGTAGTTACTTCCGCTTTTTTTCACGACCTCATAAGGGACGCCGATATCCAGTAGGTCTCCGCACACAGAGATCCCTTCGTTGTACATGATGTCGAACTCACAGGTGCGGAACGGGGGAGCCACTTTATTTTTCACGATTTTCGCCTTGGTGCGGTTTCCAATTATCTGTTCGCCTTGCTTGATCTGCGCGGCACGACGAACCTCGATGCGGACAGCAGCATAGAATTTTAGTGCGTTCCCACCCGGAGTTGTCTCTGGGTTTCCAAAGACCACGCCGATTTTCATACGGATTTGGTTGATGAATACGACCGTTGTCTTGGATTTACTTACAATTGCGGCGAGCTTGCGTAAGGCCTGGCTCATGAGTCGAGCTTGGAGTCCCATGTGAGAATCTCCCATGTCACCTTCAATTTCTGCTTTTGGCGTGAGGGCTGCGACTGAGTCAATAATGATGACGTCCACCGCATTTGAGCGCACGAGCGTTTCGACAATCTCCAGCGCCTGTTCGCCGGTGTCAGGCTGGGAGATAAACAGCTCGTCGATATTCACGCCAATTTTTTGGGCATACTCAGGATCCAGCGCATGTTCTGCGTCAACATAGGCTGCGAGTCCGCCTGTTTTTTGTACCTCAGCGACGATGTGTTGAGCCAGAGTTGTTTTTCCTGAGGATTCGGGTCCGTAGACCTCGATGATACGGCCTCGAGGAACACCCATGACACCCAGCGCTAAGTCCAGCGAAAGACAGCCTGTGGATACGGCGTCGACCTGCATGGTTTTTGCCTCTCCCAGACGCATGATCGCCCCTTCACCAAAACGCTGTTTAATTTGAGAAATAGCATCGAGTGCCGCCCGAGAGCGTTCATCTGTATCTACCTCCTTTGTGATTTGTTTTGCCATAGTGAGCACAAGCTTAACAGAGCTTTTTAGAAGCTGCCAGCAGTTGTTTGTCAAAGGTAAGGATGGGTGCACCGGTCGCTTGTGAGCGAGACAGAAGGAGCCAATCCGTTAGGGAAATTTTTGGCTTACATTTTTGTTTGGTGGCGAGAGTAACAGCATCATGCAACCAGGTTATTTGGGTATCAATCGGAAAGACGCTCGCATCGGTGATGAGGTCGTTCATGAATGGTTCTATAACCTCCATTTGCATCAATCAGGTACGGAGTTACGTCCGATTCCATACACGATTTCATCAATTTTATCGGTTAGATGAGGATCTCCAGCAAAGCGAGCTTTTTTCAACTCATCCCAGAAGATTCCAGGATATCCTTGCTTCAATTCTTTTTTTTGCGCCTCCCAAGGCGTGAAGACCCCTATAGGCTTGTTGTGTTTCATAATGACGTACTGCTTAAACGACGTGTCAGCCACAAGACTTGCGAAATTCCGTAAAAAGTCTCGAACAGAAATAGGCTCTGTTTTTATTTTGGAAGTCATAGAAAGGGGGAAGATGACTTACGTTTTTATAAAATCATGTTGTCAGACATTTGTCAAATAATTGTCAGACAAATTGGAGAGAAAAAATATCCTGTTGGACTCAGGATTTTTTTAGGGAGCGTAACTTACTGTTTTGTCTTCTCCCAGAACAACGCGGCGGTATTCCGTTGCCGGCTTGGAGTAACGCTTGGTTGATTCAATCGCGATCACATTGAGGCCGCGTTCCAGGGCCACATCTGCTTCAAATGATCCATCCTTTGAAAGCAGCACGTCCACTCCATTGACCTGTACGCGAGATCCTTCTTGAGCTTGGCCTGTTACGGAGATGAGAGCCTCGTCTGTTTTGGTTCCGTCGTTTGGTTCAAACACAACGAGTTCTGGTGGTGAAATGATAGCTCGGACTTGGACGCCCAGGTATCCCACGATCGCGAGGCCGACCAAAGAGAGCGTAAATACTTGGACAAAGCGGCTTGCAACCAGGAACTGAAATGCCCTGGCGCGGGCGCGTGGAAGTCTGGAGTTTTTTGTAAAATCGCATGTCCCGCACTCAGTTTCGAATTGTGTGAGGAAGTATTCGATGTCCCCACCCAGCGCGCGGACATAGATTTTAAGGAAGTTTCGGGCGTAGATCGGATCGGGAAGTTTTGCGTAATCGCCTGTTTCAAAGGCCTGGAGGAACCGTTTGCGAATTTTTGTTGCCGCCGAAAGTTCCGAGAGCGTTAATCCAGCCGCGGCTCGAATCGACTTCAGTTTTTTCCCCAGAGATTCTGAATAGTCGAATTTTCGGATGACGAATGCCATAGATCGACGCTATCTTACGTCTTTCTCCTTCTCTTCTTCAAGCCACCCGTCGTCAATGTTTTCCTCCCAGTCCACAGGCATTTGCTGGTCGTCTATCTCCGTTTGTTCCACTTCTTCCTCACCAAACGCTTCGTTGTAGTCATCTTGTGCGGTTGGCATCGCCTGTTTGAAATCTCCTCCTGGAGGCCACGAGTCAACAAGAATCTCACGCGGCTTTGCGCCGGATCCAGGACCAACCACGCCCGCTTCTTCCATCATATCGATCATGCGGGCAGCGCGCGCATAGCCAAGTCGCAAGCGTCGTTGCAGAAACGATGTTGAGGCCTTTCCAGATTCAAGAACGACATGAATCGCTTCCTCAAGCATGTTGTCGCCTTCTCCAGAGGCACTATCAAAGACCGTGCCAGCCTTGGTAATTTCCGTCACAGCCAAATTGTAGTCAGGCTCTCCGCGTCGATGCAGATAGTGCACGACTTCCTCGACTTCGTCGGTGGAAATAAACGCTCCCTGCAACCGTTTTGGTTTGGCTACATCTGCCGAGGTAAACAGCATATCTCCGCGACCCAACAGTTTTTCCGCGCCTGCTTGGTCGAGAATCGTTCGAGAGTCAGTTTGAGAGGCAACCGCAAAGGCAATGCGACCAGGAATGTTGGCTTTGATTAGACCCGTGATGACATCCACGCTTGGTCGTTGGGTGGCCAGCACAAGATGAATCCCTACCGCGCGAGCCATTTGCGCAATACGGACGATGGTGGCTTCGACTTCCCTACCCGATGCAGTCATCAGATCCGCTAACTCATCGATCACCACGACGATTCGCGGCATACGCTCTTGAGATTTTTCATTGTATCCGTCGATATTGCGCGCGCCGACTTTTGACAACAGATCCAGACGGCGCTCCATCTCTCGGACGGTCCACTTGAGCGCATTCACCGTATCGTCGACGCTTACAATGGGTGGAACAAGCAAGTGAGGAATGCCATTGTAGGTGGTGAGTTCCACTCGTTTTGGATCAACCAAAATGAGTTTTAAGTCATCGGGTCCATTTTGATACAGCCAGGAAACGATCATGGTGTTGAGACAGACCGATTTTCCAGAACCGGTTGCTCCAGCGACCAATATGTGTGGCATTTTATCCAGCGCAATCGAGTAGCAGGAGCCAGAGACATCCTTTCCCAGAGGAATGGCAAGTGACGACTTGTTTGTGCTTTCCTGAAACTCGTTTGTCTCCATCACGTCACGCAGAGTAACGGTTGCAACTTTGTGGTTGGGTA
>CAZELN010000005.1:24465-26340 GCA_964513275.1 uncultured Gammaproteobacteria bacterium | reverse complement strand
AATCCCCACAAGGGATTGTCCTGGGATGGGAGCTTCCATGCGTAGTGGATGCGCGGCAAGGGCAAGCGCAAGGTCATTTTGAAGACTGACAATGCGTGAGAGCTTCACGCCTTGGGAAGGACGCAACGTATACTGCGTCACGGTTGGACCAACCGATGTTTTTCCCATTTCAACATCCATTCCGAATTCTTGAAATGTTTTTTCAATGATTTCTTTGTTGCGATCAATATCCCCGGATTGCGCTTTTGAATGTGAACGGTTGAGGAGTTTGAGAGGAATGGCGATTTCACGATGCTCGTGGGACACAAGTGCTGTTTCCACTCGAACAGGTGTTGCAACCGGTTTCGCTTGGAATTCGTGGCTTTCTTCCTCTATTTCCTCGGTTGGGTTTGTTTCTTCTTCCTCTTCAGGTTCATCGATCTCATCTATTTCTGTGATGTCTTCCTCCTCGCGCGAATCGGAATCCATTGAGACGCGTTCCCGATGGAGCCATGCGCCAAACCAACCCGTGAGGTGTGAATGAGCGCCAACCAGTGAACGCAAAGAGGTATTGAAAATAAGCAAGACAGAAACAAGCAACAGCGACGCCGTGCTCACGACAGAACCCCAGTATCCAACAAACGCGCTCAGGAGTGTTGCTAAAAATTGTCCGAGATATCCACCAGCCAGCGTGAGGTTTGTGGTAACTGGTTCAGGTCGGTTCACAAGAAACAAGTTGAGGAGCGCGTTAAATGAAAGAAAGAAAAAAAGAAGCCCCAAGTAATTCCATGTCGAGAGTTTTCCGCGTTCAGGATAGGCGAGTGTGGCGCCGATGATGATGAGGACGAGAGGAACCAAGTAGCGATCTAGGCCAAAAAACGTGGCCAGTGTCGAGTTGATCCAGATACCCACGGAGCCAGCGATATGAAAATAGGAGAGAAAAATAAGAGCGGCGGCAGCGAACAAAATAACGACGTGAATGCCTCGCTTTGTTTCTGGGTTGAGGGTGAAGCCGGGTGAGAATCGATTTTTTTTGTCGGGAGTTTTATTTTTCCGTGCCATAGATGGATCTATTTTAACACATTGACAAAAACCCATGTTTTTGATAATTTTTGCAGTCGTTTCTTACGACAAACCACTCGGAGACGAAACAAATGGGAAACACGAGCGTTCCGATGCCGGCGCAGGCAACCTGCTGTCAGTGTCACAAGAGTCGACCGGTCAAGGCTCAGATGAATTTCGAGGATAGGTCGATCCCGCTGCTCGTTGTCCCTCAGGACGTGAGCAGCATCGAGGAAGCTCTCGCGGCGGCCACCTGTCAGGTGTGCCTCTCGCGCAAAGGCTCTGTCGATCGTGGTCTGTACCAGATCCTCAAGAACCTGGGAGCCGAGGATCTCGACTGCACCACTCCTGTTGTTGCACGAGGTGCGATCGTCGCTTCCCGAGACGAACAACCGTCTCGCGAGCGTGGGGCGGTCGTGATCCAGCGCGGTCAACCACAAGAGGTCGTGATCGTAGATCCCCTCGTGGGGACGTCGCTTGTGCGGCCCGTAAGGGAGCGTTCTGGCCATGACCACCGCGGTTCGCCGCATCGTGGTCACGGTTGGAACCCAGCTCCCAGCGAGCCCCGCCTTCCCGACGTCCTGCGCGATCCGGAACCCGTTCGTGAGCCCGAACCTCCGGTCGAGCATCTCACGGGTGCGATCGGCCAGAGCGGTGGCAATGCCGCTGTGCTCGAGGCCGCAAAGGGCGTGATCCGCCAGCGCGACGAGGCCAAGCGGCGCGAGCGCGCGCAGAAGTTCGACAGCCTCATGTTCTGGCTCAAGCTCACACTCGCCCGCATTCGCAAGCAGGCGGCACAGCGGGAGATATGGAATCTCGTCGAAGCCTTCCAGC
>CAZELN010000005.1:20202-24455 GCA_964513275.1 uncultured Gammaproteobacteria bacterium | reverse complement strand
TGGGAGAAGTGAGCTACTTGGATCTTGAACAACGTGGCAAGAGAAGGCTGCTCGAGCAACTAGGAACGTCTGAGGACGAGATCCAGTCGCTCTGCCTGCGGATCTATGAGAGGCAATCGAACTGGAGACGAAGCCAAGAAACAGTGTGCGAGACGATCGACGCCTTCGAAGGTGGTCGTCGTCCAGAGCACTGGAACATCGAAAGTGGCAGGAAGCCGGCCTTCTACGAGCTTGAGGTCGTGCGAACGAAGTCGAACCTGCCCATTCCCAATTCACCGCTCTCCGGAGGAGACGAAGGTTCGAACCCGCGAATTGGTGTTGTGTGTCAAGTGATTGCCAGGCGCTTCTATGGCTGGCTCGCCAGTGCTCGCAAGGATCTCGGAATCGGCACCGAGTTCAAACGGGTTGATCTACCAGCGCTTCTCCAGAGCTTCTTCGCGCAGCTCAAGCAGGCTCTCGCGGACGAGCAGACGCATGAGTCGTTCGCGCAAGTCGAGGAATCAACCACTATTTCCGCCGAGCTCAGCTCGAACACGTAACTTTCTCAGGGGTTGGATCCAGCCCTGAGACAGCCCGGAGGTGCAACATGCTTCACGATCTGGATCCTCTCTTTCATCCGTCTACGATCTATTCGTGCACAGATGAGATAGTCCTACCTTGATTCTTTCCTCGTTCTTGCTAAAATTTTCGTGGTTCCTGAATCCAAGGCTGCGAAGCTTGGTACGATTCAACCCTGGTCTAAATCGCGAGCATAGGTCATTCGCCGCAAGGCTGAGTGACCAAAATCTCTCTCCTCATGCTCAAACGTTCTGATCTGGTTTGACTCGATCGTGACCTCTCTTCGCAGCCTCGGGTTCAGGAGTTTTTTGTTTTGTGGATATCTCCTTGACGCTTGAAAAAGCTCGTGCTACTATCGCCCTGCATTCACGTCAGGTTTAGCTAAAATTAGCAAAACTTGACACGTCGTTCGCAAACGACGTGTCGCGACAACCCCCTGGCCTCGTATTTGGCAGAACGGTCAACCAGGAAAGGGGCACATAAAGAGAAACGCCTGATTCATTGGCCTGTGAACCATGAAATCGGGATAACCCCTTCTTCTCTGATGGTGCGCACCCCCATTATTAATGAGTTATAAAAGGCCTTTCCATTGAACGGAAAGTTTTTTTGTTTATCACCTATGCCTATTTTCCGCCGTACTCCCGTTAAAACAAGGGAACGAAAGTTGTTTGGTAACGCTGTAGGAGACGCGATGGACGTTCCGGATCTCATTGAGGTTCAACGTCGGAGTTACCGTTGGTTTTATGATGAAGGAATCAAGGAACTGTTCCAGGAGGTTACACCTATCACGGACTTTATCGGCCGTGACCTGGAGCTCTATTTTGATGATTATTATCTTGACGAACCAAAGTTTGACGAGAAAACCTCACGCGAAAAGAACGTGACCTTCGAGGCACCATTGCGCGTGAAAACACGTCTGGTAAACCTTCGAACCAAGGACGTGAAAGAGCAGGAGATCTATTTGGGAGACCTCCCCATTATGACTCCGCGAGGAACCTTCCTCATTAATGGCGTTGAGCGCGTGATCGTTTCCCAGCTCGTGCGTTCAGCTGGAGCGTTTTTTACCGCGGACGTCTACCGCGGCCGACGCTATTACGGCGCCAAGATCATCCCAAATCGTGGCGCTTGGCTTGAGTTTGAAACCGATCCAAAGAACGTCATTTGGGTGAAGATTGACCGTAAGCGTAAAGTGCCTGTGACTGCCCTTTTGCGCGCCTTTGGTATTCCAGACGACGAATCGATTACGGAACTTTTCCGCGATATCGATGTCCATCCAACTAACCACTATATCGAGTCAACGATCCATAAAGACATTTCAAAAAATGAAGACGAGGGACTCATCGAAGTCTATAAGCGCATCCGTCCTGGTGATCGCGCGACGGCTGATAATGCCAAGAGCTTGATTCACTCGATGTTTTTTAATTTTGATCGATACGACCTAGGAAAAGTTGGACGCTATAAATTCAACTTGCGTTTTGATCAAGATATCAATGACGAACTTGTGGTAAAGGAAGAGAACCGCATTATCCGCAAGGAGGATCTTGTCATGATTATTCGTGAGATTATTAAGCTCAACATTGAACAAGGTGAACCAGACGACGTCGATCACCTTGGGAACCGTCGTGTGCGTGCGGTCGGGGAGTTGATTCAGGGACGTTTCCGTGTGGGTTTGGCACGAATGGAGCGCATCGTGCGTGATCGGATGTCTACCCGCGATATCGACACGCTGACCCCAGGACGTCTTATCAACGCCCGCCCTGTGATCGGGGCGATTCGTGAGTTTTTCATGTCTTCCCAGCTTTCCCAGTTCATGGATCAGACGAATCCTCTTGCCGAGCTTGAGCACAAACGTCGTCTTTCCGCGATGGGTCCGGGAGGACTTTCTCGTGAGCGTGCCGGATTTGAAGTGCGCGACGTGCATCCAACGCACTATGGACGCATCTGTCCGATCGCGACTCCAGAAGGACCAAACATCGGACTCATTGGTCACTTGGCTTCCTACGCTGTCATTAATGACTACGGATTCATCGAGACGCCTTATCGCAAAGTTATCAAGGAACAAAAAGAGGGAAAGACGCTGAGCCGTGTAACCGACGAGATTGAATTTATCAATGCGTTTAAGGAAGAACGATCTGTGACCGTTCCCGCGACCGTGCCTATTGATGAGGACGGCTACTTTGTCGAGGCGTTTGTCGGAGGCCGGAAGTACGGTGAACCAAAAGTTGTGGGACAAGAAGAAGTGGACTACATGGATGTTTCTTCCAAGCAGATCGTTTCCATTGGGACGGCGCTCATTCCCTTCTTGGAACACGATGATGCCACACGCGCCCTCATGGGGACAAACATGCAACGTCAGGCTGTGCCGACCATTAAGCCAGATGCTCCTATTTGCGGAACAGGTTCCGAGAAGCGCTCTGCGCGAGATTCTGGTCACGTGGTTGTGGCCGAGCAGTCTGGAGATGTTTCTCGTGTGGAAGGCAACCTTGTAGAGATTAAGGATGAGCATGGCAATCAAACCCAGTACGAACTCAAAAAATTTCTACGCTCGAACAATTCCACCTCCATTAACCAACGCCCGGTCGTGCACAAGGGGCAGAAGATCGTGAAAGGCGACGTCATTGCCGACTCCTCCGCCGTTGACCAAGGAGAATTGGCGCTTGGACAAAATTGTCTGGTCGCATTCATGGCCTGGGATGGATATAACTATGAGGATGCCGTTATTTTGTCGGAGCGTCTGGTGCAAGACGATCGTTTTACAAGCGTCCACATCGAGCATTACACCATTGACGTGCGCGACACCAAGCTCGGCCCTGAGGTTGTGACGTCGGATATCCCAAACGTCTCAGAGGACAAACTTGGGAATCTCGATTCTGAAGGCGTCATTCGTGTGGGCGCTGAAGTGAAGTCCGGCGACATCTTGGTCGGAAAGATTACGCCAAAGGGCGAGACCGAACTTTCCGCAGAAGAGAAACTGCTGCGCGCGATTTTCGGTGAAAAGGCTCGCGATGTTCGAGATTCGTCTCTGTATCTTGAACATGGTGAACATGGAAAAGTTGTGGCCGTGACCGTGTTCTCTCGAGAAGAAGGCGATAAGCTTTCTCCCGGAGTCATCAAGTCGATCCAGGTAACGATTGCCGACCTTCGGAAGATTCAGGTGGGAGATAAGGTTGCCGGACGTCACGGAAACAAAGGAGTAATTTCCAAAGTCGTGCCTGTCGCGGATATGCCGTTCCTTCCAGACGGAACCCCAGTCGACATCATCTTGACTCCGCTTGGTATTGTCTCGCGTATGAACCTCGGACAGATCCTTGAGGTGCATATGGGGCTTGCCGCCAACGCGCTTGGCTACAATGTGAACACACCTGTTCTTAATGGCGTGCCAGAAAAAATGATTTATGACGAACTTGAGCGCGCGGGATTTCCGCGTTCTGGCCAAGTGACGCTCTTTGATGGTCGCTCTGGCGACGCGTTTGAAAATCAAGTGACCGTCGGCTACATGTACATCTTGAAGCTCTCGCACATGGTCGAAGACAAGATGCACCAACGTTCCATCGGCCCCTATTCCCTCATCACACAGCAGCCGTTGGGCGGAAAAGCCCAGTTCGGCGGACAACGGTTCGGAGAAATGGAAGTCTGGGCGCTGGAAGCGTACGGCGCATCCCACATGCTGCAAGAAATTCTCACGATCAAGTCCG
>CAZELN010000005.1:0-20192 GCA_964513275.1 uncultured Gammaproteobacteria bacterium | reverse complement strand
GGTTTTTTCTGACCTGTCAGAGTTACTGGGCGCGGTGGTGGAGAATGGAGTAATTTAGAAGAGTTCATCGAATCTGTTCGAATGTCGTGATATATTTCTTAAGCAGATTAAAAACCTTCGTATTGTATTCAACTAATACTAATGAATACATATGCATATAAAAGAGGTCGCTCAAAGGCCTACGAATCTATCATAAAAGGCGAGCCGATTCGCAAAGTGAACATCCCGGAATCATTTAACGTGCTGGTGCGAGAACTCAAGGGGTTGTGTATGGATGTCGAACTCCTCAAAGACGGGCAGAAGGTCGAACTTCCCGGAGAAAAGAAAGTTATAAAGAAATAGGATATGTTTAAACAACAAGAATCTCTCAAATCCACTGACTTCGACTCGATCCGATTGCGGCTTGCCTCTCCAGACACCATTCGTTCGTGGTCGTTTGGCGAGGTCTCCAAACCTGAAACGATCAATTACCGAACCCAGAAGCCTGAAAAGCAAGGTCTCTTTGCTGAGGAAATTTTCGGGCCGTCTAAGGATTGGGAGTGTTACTGCTGAAAGTACAAGAAGATTCGATACAAGGGGATTGTCTGCGACAAGTGCGGCGTGGAAGTCACCCATTCCGTTGTGCGACGCGAGCGCATGGGTCACATCGATCTTGCCGCCCCCATTAGCCACATTTGGTTTTTGCGCGGCGTTCCATCTAAGATTGGAACCATTTTAGACCTTTCCATCCAAAATCTTGAAAAGATTATTTACTTTGCAAGCTTTCTTGTAACCGACGTGAACGAGGTTGCCAAGGAACAGACCGTCGAGCAGGTTACCAATGAAAAAAAGAGCAAAGAAAAAATGATCGAAGGAGAGTTTAAGCGTGATGTGAGCCGGCTTGAACAAAAGTTTGGAGACGACAAGAAGTCCATAGAAAAAGAGACCAAGCGTTTGGAGGAAATTCGCGATACAAAACTTGCCGAGCTTGAAGAGGATTTTGAGGCCGTGCTTGAGGATCTGAAAGTCATGAAGGTTATGTCGATCATTTCTGAACAAACCTATCACGAGTGGAGCCTCAAATACGGACATATCTTTGAAGCGAACATTGGTGCGGAAGCCGTTCAAGAGATGTTGCGTCGAATCAACGTGGGCGAGACGATGAAGGTGCTTGAAGAAGAACTAAAGACCGCGACCAAGACCAAGCGTAACCGGATTTTGCGACGCGTAAAGTTGCTCAAGTCATTCCACATTAACTCATTGAAACCTGAGTGGATGATTCTTGAAGCCGTTCCGGTGATTCCACCGGATTTGCGACCGATGGTGCCATTGGACGGAGGCCGTTTCGCTACGTCTGACCTCAATGACCTGTATCGTCGCGTGATTAATCGCAACAACCGTTTAAAGCGTTTGTTTGATTTGCATGCGCCAGAAGTGATCTCCCGCAATGAGAAGCGTATGTTGCAGGAAGCGGTGGATGCGTTGATCGACAATTCCGCGCGACACAGCAAGACCGTCATTGCCGCCACCGGAAAGAAACGTCAGCTTAAATCCCTTGCCGACCAGCTGAAGGGAAAGCAGGGACGGTTCCGTCAGAATTTGCTTGGAAAGCGCATTGATTATTCTGGGCGCTCCGTCATTGTCGTGGGACCGCACTTGAAGCTTGATCAATGTGGGATCCCAAAAAAGATGGCGCTTGAACTCTTCAAGCCGTTTGTCATCTCCAAGCTTATTGAACGTGAGTACGTCCACAACATCCGATCGGCGAACCGGTTCATCGAATCTGATCGACCGGAGACCTGGGACATCTTGGAAGAAGTGACCAAGGATGCATTCGTGCTGTTGAACCGCGCTCCAACGCTTCACCGTCTTGGTATTCAAGCGTTCCGCCCGACCCTCATTGAAGGGAAAGCCATCCAGATCCATCCGCTTGTGTGTGATGCGTATAACGCCGACTTTGATGGTGACCAAATGGCCGTGCACGTACCGCTCACAGAAGAAGCTCGCGCGGAAGCACGTGAGATGATGCTTGCGACTAAGAATCTTCTCAAACCAGCGTTTGGCGGACCCGTGGCCACGCCTGGAAAGGATATTGCGTGGGGCATTTTCTTTCTCACCATGGATGTGACGCCCATCCCACAGAGCAAAGAAGGACTCCCATTGTTTGCCAGTGAAATAGAAGCCATGAACGCGCAGTCCACGCGAAGGATCGGTTTGCGCGATTGGTGCGTGGTGCGGTTGGACGACGGGCAGATTATCATCACAACCCCTGGACGTCTTTTGGTGAACAAACAGTTCCCCGCAGAGATTCCATTCAAGAATCAGGTGATGGGAAAGAAGGAACTTGCCGGTATCGTGAAGTACTACTTGGAGTTGCATGGGTCTGAAATGACGGCAGCGTTCTTGGATCGTCTCAAAGAAATTGGATTTCGTTACTCTACCCGCGCAGGTTACTCATGGGGCATGGCGAATCTTCCAGAAGTGGAAGGGAAAGAGGCCTTGTTGACCGAAGGCGATACGCGTGTGCGTGAGATTGAAGAGTACTTTGCCCAAGGGCTGCTTACGGCCAGCGAGCGCCATTCGTCTATTATTAAAGTGTGGAATGAGATTAAAGACCGCATTGCGGTTGAGGCCAAGAAAGCTCTGCCAAAAGACAACCCGGCCTACACGATGATTGAGTCCGGCGCCCGTGGATCATGGGGTCAGATGACTCAAATGGTGGGTATGAAGGGACTGGTGGCAAACCCGTCGGGCGACATTATCGAGCTTCCTGTGAAGTCCTCTTTTAAGGAAGGATACGACGTGTTGGAGTTTTTCATTTCCTCTCACGGTGTGCGCAAAGGTTTGACAGACACGGCTTTGCGTACCGCCAACGCGGGATACCTCACACGCCGTTTAGTGGATGTGGCGCAGGATGTGATTGTTCGAGAGAAGGACTGTGGTGACGATAAGGGCGTGGTGCTAACGCATATCGAGTCCGAGGAAATCGGAGAACCGCTCTTGGTGCGTATCTTGGGACGCTTTGCCCTTTCGGACATCAAAAAACCAGGTGGACGCAAAACGCTTGTAGGCGCGGGCGAGCTCATTACGGAAGAACATATCCGTGAAATTGAAGCCACTGGAAAAGAACTTCCGGAAGCGCATGTTCGCTCCGTGATGACTTGCCGTCTGCGTCGTGGGGTGTGCCAGAAGTGTTACGGTTATGATCTTGCCTACAATAAGCTTGCGAAATTGGGTACGTCTGTAGGCATCATGGCCGCTCAGTCTATTGGGGAGCCAGGAACGCAGCTTACAATGCGTACCTTTCACACGGGAGGTGTTGCGGGAAAAGACATTACCCAAGGTCTGCCGCGCGTGGAAGAATTGTTTGAAGCTCGCAATCCAAAACAGAAAGCCATCATGTCGGAAGTGTCCGGGAAGGCGGCGGTGGAAACGGCGAGCCGCGAGATCGTCCAAGCAGGAACAGGAAAACAGATTCTCGATACGCGACCTGGGCAAAAAACCGTGAAGATTACCTATGAAGGCGTGGAGGAAGACACACAGTTAGTTGGAAAATCCGGCGAGTTGACCGTGAAAGAGGGTGACAAAGTGAAGAAAGGTCAGGTGATCGCGCGTAAATCAACCGGAAAAGAAATCCTCGCACCAGCCGATGGCATCATCACGTTCAAGAAAGAGAATACCGTGACCGTGGTGTACGAGGCCACGAAAGTCCGTGAGTACATCATTCCACCTGGCTACACCCTCTATACGAAGGACGGCGATGAAGTTCAAGCGGGTGATGCGCTTACCGACGGACATCTGGATTTGCAGGTTCTCTACAAGTACAAAGGTCAGGACGCGGTGCAAAAGTATCTTTCCAAAGAAATTCAATTCATTTATTCCAGCCAAGGACAGAAACTCAACAACAAGCACATCGAGATTATTATCCGACAGATGTTTTCACGTGTGCGCGTTGTTGATCCAGGGGATACGGATTTGCTTCCTGGTGAAATTATCGAAAAGGCGACGTTTGAGGATGCCAATGATCCAATCGGAAAAGGTCAGAGGCCAGCGACCTCGCGCGCGCTGTTCCTGGGCATTACAAAGATTTCGCTCTCGACGGATTCCTGGCTTTCCAGCGCCTCCTTCCAAGAGACGGCGCGCGTGCTCATCAATGCGGCTGTGACAGGTAAGATCGACCGGCTTGAAGGACTCAAAGAAAACGTCATTATCGGCAGGCTTATTCCTGCCGGAACCGGTTTTGAGGACATGGAGTACGAGCTTATTGGCGACGTTGGAGGAAAGCGATCCCGTCGGGAAACCAGTAGGGAGATCGACTCTGAAATCGAAGAGGCCTTTGCGGATACCAAGTCTGTGAAAGAAGGAGTAGAGAGTGAGAAAGAGATGTAAGAAAAAAACCACCCGAGGATTGTCCAAGGGTGGTTTTTGGTTGGCGCTTGACTCTTGAGAAGAATTTGGTATGATAATTTCATACTGAAAAATCATATGTCTACTATTTCTGTCCCTATTCCTCAAAATCTTGAAGCATTCATCCATGAGATGATTGCCCGCGGGATTGCGCCAAATAAGGCCGAGGTCGTGCGGCAGGCTTTGGTTCGTTATGCCGAGGATCAGGCAGTGGAGGCTGTGCTTCGAGCCCAACAGGAAGCACGAGAAGGAAAGATCCTTCGAGGCGATCCCCGAGAACTTCTTAAGCAATTCTAACCATGGAGGTTTTATTCGCACCGAGCTTCTTTCGCTTGTTGAAGAAACTCCCAGAAGCGCTTCAAGAGGAGATCTTTGAAAAGATCGACCTATTTCGGGATCCTGTAAATCATGTGAGTCTTAAGGTTCATAAGCTCCACGGGAAGTTGAAGGGAAGCTACAGCTTCTCGGTGAACTATAAGACACGAGTCGTCTTTGAATATCGTTCGATCCAACCAAAAGAAGCCCTCCTGCTGGCTATCGGTGATCATGACGTTTACAATTAAGGGAACTATGGACGGAAGAATCATCATGGGACTAGATCCTGGTTACGGTCGGATGGGCTTTGGCGTGATTTTTGTTGACGGTCCAAAGCTGGAACTCGTCGACTATGGCGTGGTCACGACAACGAGCGGCGACGCGTTTGAAAATCGACTGCTCCATATCGGTAATGATCTCCATGATCTGTTTGCGCATCATCAGCCGCAGGTTGTGGCCGTAGAGAAACTCTTTTTTGGAAAGAGTTCTACCACGGCCATGAATGTGGCTCACGCGCGAGGTGTGGCGCTGCTCATGGCCGCGCAGGCACAGTGTCCGGTGTTTGAGTTCACACCTGCTCAAGTAAAAAAAGCTCTCACCGGCGACGGCAATGCTCCCAAAATAGCCATGCAAAAAATGGTGATGCAACTGTTGAGTCTCCCAAAGATCCCCAAACCAGACGATGCTGCCGACGCGCTTGCGGTTGCGATTACGGCAAGCACCAAGAGATGGTAGAAAGGTGACAAACAGAAGCCTTTTTCTTCTGTAAAAAGTGTGTATACTAGGTGTGTATGAGTCGTACACAAATTCTTCTTGACCCTCAGTTGAAACAAGCCCTTCGAGTGTATTCTCGCCAGAGACAGCTTTCTATTTCTGAACTGATTCGACAGGTGATGAGTCAACACCTTGTGCGTAGTCAGGCAAAACAGGTTGGACTCGCGGCTCTCGAGCGATTGGCACGGCAGGCAAAGAAAGGGGGATCTCGCAATCTTTCTCAACAGGTCGATGACACGCTCTATCCAATATGAAGGCGTTTATTGACAGCAGTTTTTTCATTTCATTAGTTCGTAAGAGTGATAGTAATCACGAGAAGGCTTTGCGCATCCTCCGTGGCTTGAAAGATGCTCCCGTCATATTTTTTACATCTCAGTTTGTTATCGATGAGGTCGCGACGGTGTTGTCCATGCGGGTTTCCAAAACGAGCGCAACGGACTTCTTACACTCAACGACAGAAGATGATTTTCCGATGATCTTATCACTTGACGCCGACCTGCGTGATCGAGGAAGGAAACTGTTTCAGGATCAACGAGACAAGAATATCAGTATGATCGATTGCTACAGCGCCGTTCTTATGCATTCTCAAAAAATAAAGAAATGCTTCACATTTGATAAGCAATTCAAAAAATTAGGTTTTGATATTTTATAAAAATAAGACGATCAAACGACTTCAGCATCTCCTGTAAAAACCTCTGTACATGAAAAACCACCCGTTGAGGGAGGCCGTGGATTACCCAAGGAACGGATTGAGCAGCTTTTCCAACAGCGCCATGCGGACATACAGTCCGTTTTGGGCTTGGCGGAAGTACGAGGCGCGTGAGTCCTTGTCGAACCACGTGGGGATTTCAGCGTTGCGCGGTAGCGGATGCATGACGACGGCAGCGATATCCAACCTTTCGACAAGCTCTTGTGTGAGGCTGTAGTCGCTTCCGTCTAGGACGACTCCGGAGGTATCCGCCATGCGCTCCTTTTGGACACGTGTCATGTAGAGGACGTCCGCGTGTTGGATCACGTCACGCAAGTTCGTGTATTCGTCAAACGTGATACGAGCCTGTGTAAGTTCGGCACGGAGAGCGTCAGGAAGTCGCAGAGGTTCAGGTGAAACGAAGCTCATCCGATTTTTCTGCGTGATGAGCAGACGAATCAATGAGTGAACGGTGCGTCCGTACTTGATGTCTCCGACGAAGACGACATGGGGCAAAACCCCAGAAGGGAATGATTCTTGGATCGTGTACAGATCCAAAAGCGCTTGCGTGGGATGCTCGCCATCGCCGTCCCCGGCGTTGATGATCGGTACGCGGCTGACCGCTGCCGCGCGCTGTGCGGCGCCGCGCTCAGGGTGACGCAGGACGATAACATCGCTGTATCCGCCGATGATCCGCACGGTATCTTCGAGCGTTTCGCCCTTTGTGGCGCTTGAGAATGCAGCAGCGTTTTCCGTTCCGACGACTTGGCCGCCCAACCGCAGCATCGCCGCCTCAAATGAGAAGCGTGTCCGGGTAGAAGGCTCGTAAAAGAGCGAGGCCATGATACGGTTCTGAAGGATCGAGCACTGTCCGCGTCGGACAATGCCGCGCATTTCCCGGACACAGGCGAACAAGCGATCGATTTGTGGCCCATTGAACTGTTGTACACTCAGGACGTGCCGGATGGGAGACATGGAGAAACTCCTAAATCCACGAGTAGTCTACTCAACCACGTATCTCTTGCCAAGCCAAAAGAATTCAGGCATGATTGCGCTTGCATAGGCGGGTATCGTATAGCGGTTATTATCTCAGTTTTCCAAACTGATGATGCGGGTTCGACTCCCGCTACCCGCTCCATTCGGGATGTAGCTCAGTAGGCTTAGAGCGCTTGGTTTGGGACCAAGAGGTCGCAGGTTCGAGCCCTGTCATCCCGACCAATTAGGTTCTGTCTCAGAAAATCGCTTCAAAGAAAGGCGATTTTTGTTTATGCTAAAATGCAGGCATATGTACGGATCCCCACTTGAAGAGGCAAACCAAGCTTCTATTGAGAGAGCACTTGATGAACGAAAACGTCGCGAGGAAGAGGAGCGCCAATTGGTTGATCAGATGTTTCCACCAGAGAAAGAAGCTATATTTGAGGAGCTCATCGAAACACTTCCTTTTAATGTTCGTCAACGTCTGGAACACGCAAAGGCTGTTTTGGCTGGAATGGAAATCAACCCATCTGATCGACCGTCTTTTGTTGCGGATACGATTGAGCTGCTCGATTATTTTTCTCATGCTTCCATGATAGGTAGCCCTTTATTGGAAGATGAATACAGATTCCGACGCCACTTATTTTCTAGCAAGTCAAATTTTCGAGGACATGTGGCTACTCCGCCAGTAGTAGATTGGCTTGGATCCGATGCGTTCATTTATCCAGAGGTGCAAGCGCGAGTTTATGAGACGTATGTGAGAACACTAAAAATTATTCGTACTCGCTGGCGTGTAATACGACAATTAGTGCATACATTCATCCCGGAATCAGGAACAAATCTTGCTGCTGTCAATTCAACCAAAGAGTGGCTTCGCCAGGAGGCAGCAAAGGAATTGCGTCTTCAAGAATCGGCAGAAGTCCCCCAACAACTTGCAGAGTTCCCAGAGGAGATTCGGCATCAGCTCCTTCGCAACACATTTTCTGTTGAGCTTACAGAAGGTTGCTCTGTCCGCTGCATGTTTTGTGCGTTTGATGCACCTAGCGGTGTCCGTAATGTGATGTCGTTTGAGGACGTGCTTTGGATTCTGGATCGCGTGAACAAAAAGACGTTTCTCTATTATGCGACAGATCCGCTTGACTATCGTGTCAACACAGACGGTCATGAACGCTCCTATGCTGATGTCCTTGATGCATTTGTGATCCTGAAAGGAAATAGGCCTTTCACGTCTACGGCCGTTCCCGCAAAAGGCATGGATGTTTTGCACCGCGTTGCCGATCGTCTCGATAGACTTAGCCTCAGTGTGATGAATGAACAGCGGCTTATTCGCGAGGGAATGATCGAGCGCACAGAAGGCGGGACGTATCTTCCTATCGATCCTGATCTTTCTAGTAGATTTTGGCATGGTCCGTTTTCTCCATGGACTGATTTTGACCCCAAAATTATCCGATTGACGCAAAAGAGTGAGAAGAAGAAATTAGAAAATGAGCAGACAATTTATTACTCCGGTCGGCAGCGAGCGAGGCCACACGAAGAAGGTCATGCAAATGGCGATTCTGTCGGAGACAGCATCGCTTGTCGAGACGGTATTGTCCTTTCTGTGAAGAGCGCCAAAAATTCCGTCCGCATGATGTCGACGAAGGAATATCCAAACGGGATTGCTGAGGCAGCTCTTACTCCCGAACATCTTGTCCGCGGGGCAGAGGAAGTCGGACGACTTATCCAACGGGTTGAAAACAAACAGGAGATCATGATTGAAGATCTGCTTCCTTATGTCGTCGTTTCGTTTGCCTATACTATGCAGAGAGATCTGAAAACAGCGGATGGAGCACGGGCAACATTGGATACACCAAAACAGGAGCTGGCGTTAAATGGTGAGATTGGTTTTCAGACATTTCAACGAAGGGAAGGGAAAGTTATCTCAGTGAGCGGATCCTGCAAATTTGATAGAATTAGCGGAAAGATCCAAATACTTATCTTGGAGCAATAAAGAAGACTTGTAGAAGTTTCAGAAGTCTCTTCAGTAAAAGCTATTTAATGCTTCAAGTAATGGCACGTCAGGATTCATGGAAATAATGTCTTGCAGATCGTTCGTGAGTTCCGGTAGTTGTGAAAGGCTTTCTTGAAAAAATGTTTGCGCGAGCGAATCGTCAAGCGCGAATTTTGCGGCTATCAGTCGCAAGGTGTGAGCTTTTGGGTCGTTTGGGTTGAGGTCAAACGCCGTTTGCGTTTGGGCAATGGCATCATACGTTTTTCCGCGTTCTATCAATACGGACGCCAATGCCCATTTCGGCAATGGATTATTAGGATTGAGAGTCACCGCTTTTTCCAAAATTACTTGTGCGTCTTCTATGGCGCTTGGCTCGATGAGCCGGCTCTCCACTTGGTAGACGCGCGCAAGCATGAGATAGGCTCGCAGATAATTTGACGTGCGGTCGATTGTATCTACAAGAGCGCGTTTTGCCATTTGGATTTCCGCTTTGACGGCAGCATATTCTCCTCCCACGCTTTGGCGGCTGGCATACCAGAGGTTGGAAGACGTCTGATGCGCCATGTAACTTCTCCGATACGGAAGACCGGCTTGGGAAACATTGACCGCGCGTTCGTAGGCTCGTAGCCGCGCTTCAACGGTCTGTGCCTGGACAGAAGAAGATAGTCCTTGGAATCCTAGCGCTGGTTGAATAACGAAGTACCAAAGTCCAACAGGAAGCATCGCGGTGGCAAGCACGGGAAGCGTTCGTGTTCGTTTTGAAGAGAGATTGTTGGTTTCAGATATCGGAAGGAGTTCCGTCCCGTTTCCATCACTTGTTTTCCACTCGATAAACGCAAGAACGATGACCCAGCACAGAAGACTTACAACGGAGTCAAATCCGGTTTGATTTTGGATAAAATAAGCCGCAAGCAAACACGTCAGAACGATGGTAGTTGCTTCCTGGGAAGGTTCCAAGAAACGGCATTTCCACAAGGATAGAGCGGCTGCCGCAAACACGCCAAGGTACGCAAGCAAGCCGATGATGCCGCTTCCAACAAGTGTTTCTAAGATAATATTGTGAGCGCGATCCGACCACTTTCCCTCCCCGCACGCTTGTGATCCAAGGCATGGGTTGTAGAAGCGCAAAGAGACATGGGAAAAATTTTCCGGACCCCAACCCAACAGAGGCCGTTCCTGAATGGCTTGGCGCGCCATGTCCCATAAAACAAGGCGTGTTGGGTCTCCGATTTCAACAAATGTTTTCTGAACGAAACTATCAGGAATAAAGACCATAACACCCACCAAAAGTGTGCTGACCGTAAGCGTCATCGTCAATGTGTGTCCGATATACCGCCATATTGGACGCTTGGCCAGACGAATCAGAGCAAGCGAGGCGGCCAAGATCGTCCCTCCTATCAAGGAGATTTGAGACGCGTGCGCATCTGTGGCAAAAAGCGTCAAAACAAAGATGGCCGCTCCGATCCAAGCAACGGCATGCATGAGTTTACTGCTCTTGCTGTCGAAAATAAGGAAACAGGTAAAACCAACGAGAAATAAAAGGTACGTTCCAAACACCGATGAATTGCCAAGCGTTGAGCCATTGTTTGATTCTTCTATAAGCGCGGGGAATAAGGGAAACCAATAAAGAAATGAGACAATAAGACCAACAATGACGTTCAACATGATAAAGATTCGCCACTCAATCGCTGTTCTTAGGAGCATTCTCATTGTCATGAATAGACCCAGGAGATGGATTAGCAGAAAGACACCGGTCATCCGTCCCGGGGTAGACCAGAGACTGTTCCATGAATCTTCTCCTAGCAAGGCGGCCGTGAGTTGTGTGGCGATAAATACGCTCAGGGTAATCATGATCGACCCGCGAATTGATTTTAAGGAAGAGTGTGCGTGCCTCCTCCACAGGAGGAGAATAAAAATAATTTCAGATATCGCAAATAGGAAAAACGCTTTTGGAGCGGTGTAGTATTGGAAGATGGGACGGTAAAAAATGAGTGGAGTCACGCTCGTAAAAAATAAAAATGCTTGAGCAATACGCATGGCAACGAGTTTTTGATTCATCAGATACATACAGATTGGGACTATTGTATCACTCTGTTAAAATAGGACTGTCCCTGAATAGAAATCGAGATCATTGATGTGCAAGTGAGAAATCCTTGTTTGTGTGACAAGATATTCCCGTTTGTTATTGCGGGTGTGTTTTTGTTTCTTCTTCCGTTATCTGTTCGCGCGCTTGGTTTATCGCCTCCGGAAGTTGAAATTGATTATCTTCCTGTTGGAAGTTCGTATACCGTTTCAGCCACGATTTCACGAGCCCCCGAAGAGCTGAGTGGAGATTTAAATGTGACCGTTTCTGCACGAAAAAGTGCGGCGAGTTTTTTTCATGGTGAAACATCGTTTGTGATACCAGACGGTACGCGAGAAATCACCTATTTGTACACCATCATTCCTGATTATCCAGACGCCGTCGATCAGGAGCTTTATGTCACGTTTTTGCTACAGCCCACAACGGTCACGACCAGCGGTGTCGGCATTATTACCGGCGTCACACAAGTCGTGCGCTTTACGACGGATATCGTAGCTCGGCCAGGGTCTTCATGGTCAGGCTCCGGCAGATCGTCGTCAGATGAAAGCTCAGAAGACGACGCGACGCCAGATGAGGATGAGACGTCAGAGAGCGAAGAGACATCGAACGACACGTCGGATTCTTCCGATGAGTCGTTAAGCGATGTGCCAGACACGGATTCAGATGCTTCGATAGACGCGCCGGAGCCCGAAGAGGAGTCCTTTCCAACAGAATCTCCCACTGAGCGTGTCCAAGAACAAACCTCAACACCTGAAACGTTTGAGTATCCGTCCGAACCACCGGCAACGGAAACGGATTTAGGCTCCTTTGCGGATCAACTTTTTGCAGCCACAGACATTGATTTGCAATCCTCAACCCATCCTTCGCAGGATACGTATTATGCTGGCGACGGAATAATGCTTTCATGGCTTCAGTCGGGACAGAGTAAAGAGATGACATTTCGGTATATCCTGAACCAAAACCCAACGGCGGATACATCGGAGTTAACGTCTGAAACACAAAATCCTTCCATTTATTTCAGTGGACTTCCGGATGGGATATACTATTTCCACCTGCTGGACGCTTCTGATCCGGATGGCAGTGTTGCAACGCAGAAAATTATGGTCGACAACACGCCGCCTGTTGTTGAACCTTCCACCGTGAGCCAGCCGTCCTTGCCGCTTTTTCCGCCGCGTCGATTTATCGCGCTTGAAGTGATCGATGCGCTTTCCGGTGTCGTATCGTCGCACGTTCGCATAAACGGAACGCCTGTCGAGACTACTGGCGCTGGGATTCCTTTGCGAGGCCTGGGGTTCGGCCAGCACCAACTTACGGTTCAGACGGTCGACGAAGCGGGGAACGAGCAAACAGCGGAGTTCGTCGTTACGATTCGTCCTCGCTTTCCTGTGTTGGAAACTGTACACCGGCTTCTCCGTCTTCCAGAAAATATTTTTTCAAGGTTATTTCGTTCATCTTCTTTATGAGGATTAGATGTATGAGGATCAGATCGTCTTTTTTCCTTTGTAGCGTCATCGCGCTTCTCCTGCTATTGCCGACTCGGCTTTTTGCCGCGACATTTGGGATCACTCCTTCTGTCTTAGAAACACAGGTGACTCGCGGAGACGTTTTGTACGGGTTCGTTTCCATTGTCCGAGCTAATCCGAAAGAGGATACCTATCTTTTGGTTTCCGCAAGGGATGACCAAACAGGTGCGATCCAGTTTACTTCCGGGGAACGATTTCTTCTGCCGCTTGGCGAGTATGACGTTCGATATACGTTTGCGGTCGATACGTCGAAATTAGAGGGTGTTGAACATTTTGAGGCGGCGTTGGAGTTTTTGAACGAAAAACCCGAAGAGGGAAACGGAGCGACGAGTCAGATATTGGGGAATGTCATGGAAATAAACGTGACGATAAACGAGGGAGGATTGGTTGAAGATCAAGCAGCCCAAATTGCGGATGCCGAGACGACATCGATCGCAGATGGTTCAGATGAGCAAGGCGGTTGGCCGGTATCATCTTGGCAAACGGATGTGCCGTTTCTCCTGTTTGCCGCAGCCGTGTTGTGCCTGAGCATCATTCTCTGGAGAAGGCGGCGCTTGCCCTCACGCGCCAGCGGATGGGTTTTCTTGCTTTGTTCCACAGCCTTTGTTTTCGGCATTTTTGGGTGGGCGTATGTGAGCGGCCGTGTTCCGATCCATCGCTGGACAGATGTCTGGAACATGAATATTTCCCTTCTCACGGACGGAGCATTTTTTCTTATCACCTCTGCTGGTCGTCCTGACGTTTTCCTTAGTCCTTCTACTGGACAATCCCAAGAAATGGAAGGTCGTTGGAATTACATGGCCACTTCGCAGGATCGCGTGTACGTCATGCCGGCGGATGCGCAGACGGATGAGTCGTACGAGAAACGATTGTTCGTATTTTATGAGAGCGGCATTAAGCCGTTTGGAAGCGACGACTTGCCAGGGATTGTTTCATCCGTGCGAGAAAATCAGATTGGAACGTATGCGGTTTTTTCCGGAGTAGGATCCCAACAAGACGAAGCCTATTGGTGTTTGTCAGAGATCTGGGAATCATCGGAGATTGAGTGCGATTTTCTTGATCGTGCTGTCGATGGAGACATTCAGGCAGCTTGGTTTTCTGCTGAGCAACCCAATCTGGTTATCATTCAGACATCGCAAGCTGCCTATGCGTATGATGTGTGGAGGAAGACGTCTGAGACGCTCTCGGAATCCGAGCAACAAGAGAAAGATCCATTATTTGAAAATCCGCGTCCGTTAGAATCGTCCGCGCAACGATCGCGATGGGGCATGATCCGTTTGGATGATGAATGGATACTGGCTCCGGTCGGTGCCCAATACTATGTTTTCAGTCCATCGCTTTGGTTGGAACGAATTTCCATTGACGCGCAAACAGATGCCATTTCTTTGGTGGATACCCGCACATTCAAGCGTGTCCCGATCACGGAACTTTCGGCTGACGAAACGCTTGAGCACCTTCAAAAAGGCGGTTTGAGCACGAGTCCGTAGATGTCGCTTCGATGGACGGATCCGTACGCGCGCGAGTCCGTGCTTTTATCTCGATTATCTCCAAGGAGAAAATAAGATTGCGCGGAGAGCGGCATATACGTTTCATCCGTTCTCTGTGCTGATTGCGTCCATTCACCGTCGGGGAGCCAAGGTTCGTCTATGCGTGTTTCCGTTCCGTCTTCATTTTGAACGTAGATCGACCCGTCATGAATCGCAAGACGTTCGCCAGGCAGTCCAATGACGCGTTTTATGACAAGATGTTTGGAAAGAGGATCGATGGCTTGGATCACATCTCCGCGTTCAGGCGCGCGAAAGAGCAAGAGGTATTTGTTCACCAAGAATAGTTCCCCGTCCATGAACGTGGTCTCCATAGACTGTCCGTTGACCCGACCTGGCTCGACGATAAATCCTCGGAGGAAAAGCAGGAGAACAATAAACACTCCTAGCACGCGAGCAGTTTGTTTTAGGAAGAACAAAAACATACATTTTCTGGTTCGTGAGCTTATGATATCATAGGCGCGTATGGACGTGGACAACTTTTTTTTCGGCGTTCAAGCAATTCTTGCGAGCGTTGTCGACACCCTTCGCGTTACGTCCAGGTTTCCTATGTTCATTGGGTTCGTCATTGGCTTCGGCGCCGCGTCGGTCATCCATGCGATGCTCACGGCGGAGCACGTGAAGCATCTCCCGTCCATGGTGCTTCATGACCCATCCGTGAGCTTCCAAAAGATGTACCCGGCTGGGAGCGACGGGACGTTTAGTCATTCCTATGCTGATTACACAAAGAACGTGGAACGGATAAAGACGGTTTTTTTCACCTCAACGCTTTTACTCATTTTATTGCTCATGCTTGCGACCATTGCCTTTAAATAACTATGCCGTCCACACATCTTTCCAAAATAATTCTTGCGTTCGCGTTTGTTGTATCCGCAGGTTTTTTTTCCGCGTCTCCCGCCAATGCGCTTGGCCTTTCTCCGCCGACCATAGAAGTGAGCGATCTGTTGCGTGACACCACGCAAACACGCTCCGTGAGTTTATTTCGTGCCCCAGATGACGTAGGCGATGTCTTGATCCACGTTCAGCCCGACGAACAAGACGTGGATTTCTTCGTTTTGCAAGAAACAGACGTTGTCATGTTCAGTGGTCAGAATGAGATTACCTATGAGTTTGGAGTAACGCCCGCGAACGCCCAAAACGGCGAGTACGAGTGGAAGCTGCGTTTTTTGAAGGCCGCGAGTTCCAGCGACGGATCCACGGGTAACTCCGTAGCGGTCGTGACCGGCGTGACCGCCCAGATTTTGGCGACTGTCGGAGGAGAGGAGCGGCTGGAATATGAGATTGCATCCTTGTACGCACTTCCGACGGAAGAGGGCTTGGACACGTCCGTTGTCTATTCTGTGAACAATTCTGGAAACGTGGATTGGCAGCCTTCGAAGATCGTTTTTACGTTCTTTGACTCCTCTGGCGCATCGGTTGGCGAATATGCGCTTGAAGATGATCAGATAGAAACGGTTCGAGCCGGAATGGAGAATCAATCGTTTACCGTCAATGTACCCGCCGTTCTTACCCGCGGCGCGTATTCAGTCACCGCTGCCTTTTATCAAATCGATAGCGACGAGTCAGAGACGATTGAAACGTCGCAACCGTTTGACGTTTATGCACCAGGAACATTGGCTCAATCAGGAACTCTGAAAAGTTTGAGCCTCAATAAAGAAGCGTTTTCTGTCGGTGAAAAGGTAAAGTTAAGCGCGATATTTGAAAATGACGGTGAAGTGAACGTAGACGCGTCTTTAGTGACGGAGATTTCGCGCGATGGACAAATCCTTGATTTAGTTCGCAGTAATGAATATGCGGTATCGCCAGGCGAGGAGATTGTGTTATCCGAGTTGATCCTTGCGGATACGGTTGGCGCGTATCAGCTGTCGTCGTACGTGGAATATGCAAGCCGACAGACAGCTTCGAAAGCCATTTCATTTGAGGTTCGTGATTCAGTTTCGGGAATTGATTTTGGCGGAACAAAGATTTCTTCATTGTTGAATTCTCCGGCGGGGCTCATTGGTCTGGCTCTGGCGATGATTCTGTTCGTCATTTTGTTGGTTCGTCTGAAACGTCGGAAGAAACCGGTTCCAATTCGAGTCAATGAACCTGAAAGAATGCCAGCACCACAAACGACAGAAACTCTTCCTACGAATCCTCTCAGTACTCCTTCCGATTCCAGCGTCCCAACAGAATCTCGGAAGTGACTTATCCTCAGTCACGATGCTGTCATGTTGAAGGAGGGAAAGAATTTTGCTATAATGTGGATAATTAATTTTTATGCGGAAAGATTATTTACTTTCTTTCCAAAAAATAAAATATGCAGCAAGGAGATAATTCAAATGCACTCACGTGGGTGCTGGGCGGAGCCCTTATCTTGATCGGGATTTTCGTTTCTATCCTACTTGTCAGCGTCAACTCCCAGGCTGATTCCGTGACAACACAAACAACTGTCACGAACGTCGCGCCAACTGTTGACACGCTTGTGTTGAAAGATAATGGCTCAACTGTTTCAAGCGGAGGCACACTCTCCTTGAACGCCGGAACAACAGAAACTGTTACGATTACCGGAACCGTGTCTGATGATAATGGAGTTGGAACAAGTTTTGCCAGCGGCGACCTCGCTGATCTTGAGGGAGAATTGTATTTAACCTCCTTGGGCACAGCAGGCTGTGCAGGCGGTAGCACGGATAATAACGGCTGTTATTTCACAAATGGCGGCGGTACTTGTTCGCTAGGCTCAGTTGTTGACTCCACGACACTCAACTATACATGCACGTTTTCGATGCAGTATTACGCTGATGGAACGCTTACCGGTGCAACAGCTCCTTCAGACACATGGACCGCAAGCGTGAAAGTGCTCGATGATTCCACGTCAAACGCGACCTCCACTCAGACATTTGAGGTTGGCACACTCTTGGCATTAAGCATTCCATCTACTATTGATTACGGCACGTTAGCTCGCGAGCAGTCAACGACCAACACCAACAATATTGAGATGAGTATTACTCAGTATGGTAACGATCAGGCAGACGTGGAAGTCTCAGGAACGACCATGACCTGTTCCGTGGTTGGAACGATTACGGCTGGACAGCAAAAATGGAGCCTGACGGATCTTTCCGCAGGAGCTGGCGGAGTGACGGCACTCACTGGCAGCGCTGTTGACACGAACTTTGGTCTTGGTTACAGGACAAGCGACAGCACAGCGCTGACAAAGACATTGTATTGGGGCATTATCATGCCGGCTGTTGCTTCAGGTACATGCTCCGGCACGAATACCATTACGGCCATCGCCGCCTAATTAACCTCTCAACTCAAGAGTATGAATATTAAAGTTCTCGCAACCCTTGGGGTACTGGTGGCGTTGTTGAGCGGATGGCTCCTTGTCTCACTCTATGCTGCGTCTACGGTTGAGGTCTCCCCATCTGCGCAGGAGGCTGCAGAAGAGCTCTCGGCCGGTTCTATGGATGGAGCGGCTCTCGGCAATGAGGAATTTGGAGTAAGAACAAGCGTGAATGTCGCCAATCAAGATGTTGAAACAACGGTCAGAGTTGCTGAGTAATTGATCGGTCAGACGAACAAAAACCGTTCGAAAGGAGAACGGTTTTTGTTTTTTCTTTCTGGCATGTGTGGTAAACTACTTCTGATCTTTGCATGAAAAATATGACGTATCGTCTGGGAATTACAAACATCATCGCGACAATGGTTTTTGTATCAGGGATGGTACTGTCTGTCGGAAACGTTTCAGCCAGTTCGCCGCCTGGCGTAGTAGATATTTTTGTGACAACAAATGCCTATTCGTATGTTGATACGTATAATGTTCAAAATCCGCTCGTTCCAAATGTCGGGGCGGTAAAAACGATTTACGTCAATGGTCGCGTGACGGATGGTGATGGAGTTGGAACGGGTTTTGCCGATGGGGATCTGGATTACGTGGAACTGAGGTTGTATCGGGAACTGGCCGGCGCCGGATGTATGACGGACGTAAATGACTGTTACCAAACATTTTGCACGGTAACGCCTAATAGTTCGACCGTGCTCAATTATTCTTGCTTGGTTGAGATTTCCTATGTGGCGGATTCGACCATGTCGGGCGGCACGCATGCAGGGGAAGTATGGAACGCGGAAGTGCTTGTGGAAGATGACTCCGAGCAACTCGCTTCCAGCATTAAGGCGTTTGAAATGCAAACACTCTTAGCGCTGGGAATTCCCAGCACGCTTGATTTCGGAACTCTGCAACGGGAACAGGCGACAACCAATGCAAACAATACGGAATATGTTCTCACACAACAAGGGAACGACGTTGCCAGCGTTCGGGTCTCAGGTGGCAGCATGACGTGCAGCGTAAACGGAACAATTCCCGTTTCCAGTATTCAATGGAGTTTGACGGATGTTGGCTATGGGAATCCAGTCGCGACAGACCTTTCGGGTACTCCAGCGGACGTCGGGCTTTCTGTTGGAACCGATGACGATGTAGCGCTTACCAAATCGCTCTACTTCAACATTATTCTCCCAGAGATCGTCAGCGGTGTGTGTTCGGGAAACATGTCCATTGAGGCAACATCCGTGTAACGCATCGCAGGAGGAATATGCTTGTCTTGTTCTTACAACTGATCCTTGCTATCGATGCGGCTGCGCTCATTTGGTTGCTCTTCCTCGCGGGTGAGCGTCATATTTCCGGCGCGTTCCGTGATCGTGAGATGAAGTTGTTAATGGGATTCAGTCAAGGAATTATCGTTATTGACCAGAATCGTGAAATTATCGCGATAAACCAGCCGGCGAGCCGTCTCTTTCCGGACGCAAAGAACCAGGGTGCATCGTTGGTTGAACGTCTTCCGCTTTTCGATCAGACAGGTTCAGCCATCAGTGCCAAAGAGCATCCGTTCCAACGCGCGTTGCAGCATCGGTGTTCAGTTCCCGTCTCACGGATGTGGGTGAAACGTGAAGGGGAACTCATTCCCGTGTCAATTTCTGCGGCATTCGTTCCTGCGTCAGACGACGTTTCATCCGCGATCGTTGGTTTGGTCGAGGATGTCTCGAAAGAGGAACTTATCGATCGCATCAAATCAAATTTTATTGGCATTGCATCTCACCAGCTTCGGTCGCCGCTTGCCTCATTGAAATGGTACGGCGAGATTTTTACGAAGGATGTTGGGAGCGAGCTTCCGGCCAAAGATCGCGAGTACTTGCGTCGTATGAATGACGCAACAGAGAGGATGATCGATCTTGTGGACGATTTTTTGGAAGCCTCCCGACTGGAGACGTCGCTGGAGCCACAGCATGTGGATAAGATTGTTTTAAAGGATCTTGTCAAGCATATTCTTGAGACGCAAATTCCTTTCATTAAGGCAAAACATATCACCGTTCGTCTCGTACAGATTGGAAAGGTAAAATCCGTGTATGCGGATCCGGCGATGTTGCGCGAAGTACTGGCGAATTTTGTGGCAAATGCGGTAAAGTACAATAGGATGAGAGGGAAGATTTCCATCCGAATCCGACAGATAGACGAACGTGTAGAAGTTGAGGTTCGGGATACGGGAGTCGGGATTCCACAAAACCAACAGGATCGGATGTTTTCCAAATTTTTTCGAGCCGATAATGCTGTCACGCAAGGATTCAAAGGCTCAGGTCTTGGGTTGTATACCGCAAAAATGTTGTTGGAACAGATGGGAGGAAACGTGCGATTCATGTCCGTGCAAGGAAAAGGAACAACATTTTGGGTGATGTTTCCAAGTGATCAACGCAAATAAGGTCTTATGCCTCACGTTTTAATCGTCGAAGACGAGACAGTCATGTCAGCCATCCAGCAAGAAGCGCTTACGCGAGCTTCCCTTTCTTCTGATATTGCTCATGACGGCGTTGAAGCTATCAAATTGTTAAAGAAGCGCGCTTACGACTTAGTCGTTATGGATATCATCATGCCGCACATGGACGG
>CAZELN010000004.1:35151-40263 GCA_964513275.1 uncultured Gammaproteobacteria bacterium | reverse complement strand
AAGGGCGTTGATGATTTGGACAAGGCTCCAGAGTCAAAAGCACGTGGCATCACGATTGCGACGGCTCACTGTGAGTATGAGTCTGAAAAGCGCCATTATGCGCACGTCGACTGTCCTGGTCACGCCGACTACATTAAGAACATGATTACCGGAGCCGCGCAGATGGACGGAGCGATTCTTGTCGTGTCTGCTGCGGATGGTCCAATGCCACAAACACGTGAGCACATCCTTCTTGCAAAGCAGGTCGGAGTGCCATCTATTGTCGTGTTTTTGAACAAGGTGGACATGGTGGACGATCCAGAACTTATTGACCTCGTTGAAGAGGAAGTCCGTGACCTCTTGAAACAGTATGAATTTCCAGGGGATGAAATCCCCGTGATTCGAGGTTCTGCCCTTAAGGCACTTGAGAACCCAACGAACGACGAAGCGACAAAGCCCATCATGGACATCGTGAACGCGCTGGATACGTATATTCCTGAGCCTGTTCGCGACACAGCAAAGCCATTTTTGATGCCGATTGAGGACGTCTTCTCCATTGAGGGTCGTGGAACCGTAGTGACCGGTCGTATTGAGCGAGGCATGGTCAAGATCAACGAAGAAGTCGAAATCGTCGGTATCAAGGAAGAGTCTTCAAAGACGGTGGTGACTGGTATTGAAATGTTCAACAAGCAGCTTACGGAAGGACAAGCGGGAGATAACGCTGGTCTTCTCTTGCGCGGTGTGAAGAAGGAAGACGTGGAGCGCGGAATGGTTTTAGCGAAACCTGGATCGATCACCCCTCACACCCAGTTCGAGGCTGAAGTGTACGCGCTCTCCAAAGAGGAAGGTGGACGCCACAAGCCCTTCTTCAAGGGCTACAAGCCTCAATTTTACATCCGCACCACAGATGTGACAGGTGAAGTGAGCCTTCCAGAAGGAACAGAAATGGTGATGCCTGGGGATACGGTGAATCTCACGATTACCCTTATCCAGCCAGTGGCTCTTGAAGAGAAGTCGAAGTTTGCTATCCGTGAGGGTGGTCGAACGGTTGGTGCTGGTGTTGTGACAAAAATTATCAAGTAATAATTGGGAGGAGCCTAAGTTTTCGAAGGCTCCTCCTTTCGTTCCTTATTGACATCTGTGTCTGACGACAAGAAAAAACCAGAAGAAAAGCCACGCATCCGGATCAAGATTCGAGCCTACGATCATAAGATTATTGATCAGGCTACGGAGACGATCATCAAGACCGTTGAGCGTTCCGGAGCCCAGGTTATTGGACCAGTTCCACTCCCAACGGAGAAGCGCAAGTACACCGTGAATAGGTCAACGTTCGTGCACAAGGATTCACGCGACCAATACGAAATGCGCGTGCATAAGCGCTTGATCGATATCACAGATCCAACAGAAAAGACCATTGACGCCTTGATGAGCCTGAATCTTCCAGCAGGCGTGGACGTCGAAATCAAAACATAAGAGCGATTCGTAGAACGAGGGAGAAAGATCTCATGTGTGTACAGAGACTTTTGAGAAAACCTCCCTCTGCTTTTACCAGAATCGATAGGAGATTCGTTTATCACAATCAACCACAACCTCGGCGACGTTTCGCGAGGCTAGAAGCCGGCAGGAAACACCATGTTTTCTTTCGACTTCTAGCTTTTCTGCTAGGAAAATATGTCTTTCATTATCGGACGAAAAATAGAAATGACACAGCAGTTTAAGGAAGATGGAACCGTTGTTCCCGTCACGCTTATTCATGCTGAGCTAAATACGGTTACACAAGTGCGAGACCTCACAAGAGATGGATACATTGCCGTCCAGGTGGGCAGCGAGGTAAAAACGAAGCTTCCCAAAGCCCAGATGGGTCACCTCAAGGATCTTCCCCAGCTTTCACAGTTGAAGGAGTTTCGTGTTGACTCTGCGGGTGAATTAAAGCGAGGCGATCTTATAAGCGTTGAAACCTTCAAGCCAGGAGTTCGTGTCGATGTGATTGGAATTTCCAAAGGGCGTGGATATGCAGGTGTGATGAAGCGTCACCACTTTCATGGAAAGAACGCCACGCATGGAACCAAGGATCAGGAACGCATGCCAGGATCCAACGCCTCACAACGTCAAGGAAAGGTGATCAAGGGAAAGCGTATGTCAGGACGCATGGGGGCTGAACAAGTCACGGTGCAGAATTTGGAAGTCATTTCAACCGATACGGGGGCACAAGTGATCGCTCTTAAGGGGGCGGTTCCGGGTCCTCGTGGTGGACTGGTCATGATTAAAGCTCGGTCGAGCAATACGGTATGGCACTCGTAACACTTTACTCAATTGATGGAAGCAAGAAGGGAGATCTGACTCTTGAGGACAGTCTTTTTGGGGTGAAAGTAAACCCTGCACTCATACACGAGGCGATCGTTGCTCAGACGGCAAGTTCCCGCGAACCAGTTGCTCACACAAAAACTCGAGGAGAAGTGGCTGGAACAGGAAAGAAGCCATGGAAGCAAAAAGGCACAGGTCGAGCTCGTCACGGATCACGCCGTTCACCAATCTGGGTCGGTGGAGGTATTACGTTCGGACCTCGATTTGATCGAAACTTTGCCGTGAAGATCAACAAGCAGGCTCGACGAAAAGCCCTGGCTATGGTGTTGAGCGATAAGGTTGCTAGTGACCGGTTTATCGCGGTTGAAGATTTTACTGGTGAGGGAAAGACCAAACAACTTTCTCAAATTCTCGGTCGCTTCCCAAGTGCGGGAAAGAAAACATTGGTTGTCACAACTCCTGAAAATAAACTTGTTAGTCGAGCCGCCCGCAACCTTCCTAAGGTTTCCACGATCCCAGCAAATGCGTTGAATATTGTTGATTTGCTCAGATTCGACTATGTACTCATGACACAACCAGCGGTGGTGATGGTAACGGAGATGTATAAGAGAAGCTAAACGTATGGGAATTCTTAATCGATTCAAAAAGACGATCCCTCCTGAGCGAAAAAGTCCTGAGGTTCAGCAGACAGCCGCTTCAACAACAGCAACGGTGAAGCTTTTAGGAATGGATCATTCAGACGTGATTGTGAAGCCGTTGATTTCAGAAAAGTCAGCGACGCTTGCTGGCGCGAACCAATACGTCTTTGTTGTTCGTAAGAATGCCAACCGTTTGCAGGTGCGAGCCGCCATCAAGACGATGTACGGAGTTTCACCAGAATCAGTCAATCTGTTAAATGTACGAGGAAAAAAAGTACGTTTCGGCCGTCGAGAAGGAAGCCGATCCGATTGGAAGAAGGCGATCGTCACTCTTCCGGCAGGACAGACTATTAACGTGCACGAGGGCGTCTAATCCTATGGCAGTCAAGCGATACAAACCAACAACAGCCGGTCGACGCATTTCAAGCGTGGATGACTTTTCGGATGTGACAAAGACGTCGCCTGAGAAAAAGTTGACGATCCATCGAAAACAAAACGCGGGACGCGCTAATAGCGGAAAGATCACCGTACGACATCGTGGTGGTGGTGCCCGACGCCGTATTCGACTTGTGGACTTTCGATGCGATAAGTTTGACGTGCCAGCAACGGTCGCCGCGATTGAATACGATCCAAACCGTGGAGCACGGTTGGCATTACTACATTACGCAGACGGGGAAAAGCGGTACATGATCGCTCCAAGCGGGTTGGGAGTTGGTGCGATCGTCGTGTCTTCAAAAAATCGAGGGGAAATTCAAACAGGAAATCGATTCAAATTAGAACACATTCCGATTGGCATGGAGGTTTACAATATTGAACTCAGTCCAGGAAAAGGAGGACAGATGGTTCGTGGCGCTGGGGTTTTTGCGCAACTCATGGCCGTTGAAGGTCCGTACGCGACTCTGCGTCTTCCGTCTGGAGAGGTTCGGATGCTTCCCAAGGAGTGTATGGCAACGCTTGGTCATGCTTCAAACCCAGACCGTCGATTGATTCGTTGGGGAAAAGCTGGCCGAACACGACATCGAGGATTTCGTCCAACGGTTCGCGGAAAAGCGATGAACCCAGTTGACCACCCCCATGGTGGAGGTGAAGGTCGAAACTCGATCGGATTGAAGCATCCAAAGACACCGTCTGGAAAACCAGCCTTGGGAGTAAAGACACGAAGAAAGCAGGCATCAACACGACTCATCATTCAACGTCGCAAAAAAGGACGATTCGTCGGCGGCAAATAATCTATGGCACGAAGCTTGAAAAAAGGACCTTACGTCCACCCAAAACTCCTGAAGAAAATCGCGGCTCGAAAGCCAGGCGAAGGATCCCCAATTAAAACGTGGGCACGTTCGTCAACGATTACACCTGAGATGGTCGGATTCGTGTTCGCCGTCCACAACGGAAAGGATTTTATCCAGGTTCGTGTGGTTGAGAACATGGTCGGTCATAAGCTTGGGGAGTTTTCCGCCACGCGGAAGTTCATTCGCCATGGCGGTCAAGTCAAAAAGGCAGAGGGTGAAGAGGCTGCCAAAACGTAATTCCCTTCAATTGTATGGAAGTGAAAGCCACAGCACGTTATATCCGCATGTCGCCTCGCAAGGTGCGACTTATCATTGACGTGATTCGCGGTCTGGGTGTTGCCCAAGCGCGATCGCAGCTTGCCGTTATGAAGAAGGCTGCCTCCGAACCCGTGTTAAAACTTCTTGAGTCTGCGGTGGCAAACGCTACGCATAACTTCCGTCTCGATGCAAGTCAGATGTACGTGAAACAGATCGTGGCTGATGGTGGTCCAGTTCTTGGACGGTGGCGAGCTCGTGCGTTCGGTCGAGCGGCTCCGATTCGCAAGCGCACAACGCACATCTCCATTACGCTTGAATCACGCCCGCAGAAGGCACGTAAATCAAACGCAAAGTAAACCTATGGGTCAGAAGGTACATCCAAACGTATTCCGAATAGGTGTCATCCGTGGATGGGATGGAGTTTGGTTTGCAAGCAAAAAAGGATTCATGTCGCAGTTGAAACAAGACGTTGAAATTCGCGATTTCCTCCGAAATCTCCTGAAAGAAGCCTTGGTCGACCACATTGAAATTGAACGGTCTCGCCAAGAAATTCGGCTGGTGATCCATTCGGCAAAACCAGGAGTCATTATTGGTCGTGGTGGCGCTGGCATTGGGACAGGACGTGGCCTGGTTTCTCACGCTGG
>CAZELN010000004.1:26146-35141 GCA_964513275.1 uncultured Gammaproteobacteria bacterium | reverse complement strand
ATTGAACATCTTACCCAAAAATTGAAAAAAGTTTTTTTCCGAGGACGACGCATCAAGATGAGCGTGAACGTCAAAGAGATTTCTAAGCCCTCGCTTTCTTCTCAGGTCATTGCCCAACAGATCGCCGTAGATATCGAAAAGCGTATGCCGTTCCGACGAGTGATGAAAATGGCCATTGATCGGGCACTGAAAGCAGGCGCGCTTGGAGTAAAGATTCGTATTTCCGGAAGGTTGAATGGAGCGGATATTGCCAGACGTGAGACTATTGCACAGGGGAAAATTCCCCTGCACAATCTGCGTTCCGATATCGATTTTGCGACATTGCCAGCACGAACGATTTGGGGAGCGATCGGCGTAAAAGTGTGGATTAATCGAGGGGAAGTTTTCGATAAATAGAACCTGTTGGTTCCCTACGAAATTATGCTTATTCCAAAAAAAGTAAAACATCGCAAATGGCATAAAGGCCGAGCGCGCGGAAAACGTTTGGCGACGAGCAAGACGAGCGTGGCGTTTGGAAGCCACGGGATTAAGGCAACCACTGGAGCGTGGGTGACTTCCCGTCAGATTGAAGCAGCTCGACGTGCCATGACACGTGCGATTAAACGCGGTGGAAAGATTTGGATTCGCGTATTTCCCGATAAGCCTGTGACTTCAAAAGGTTCTGAAATGCCTATGGGAAAAGGGAAGGGCGCCGTAGACCATTATGTCGCCGTTGTACGTCCGGGAACCGTGCTGTTTGAGATGGGAGGCGTTGATGAAGCCCTTGCGCGCCAGGCACTCATCTTGGCTGCGCATAAGCTTCCTGTGAAGTCCAAAATTATTTCGCGTGATGTGAGCTAATCCTATGGATGCAAAAACCCTTCGCGCCAAAACCGCTACGGTTCTTCAGAAAGATTTGGAGGAAGCTCAGGCTCGACTCAGAGAGCTGTGTTTTAAACGATCTTCCAACCAGTTGAAGAACGTCCGTGCATTGCGTGCGCTCAAACGCGGGATTGCACGGATCAAGACGATTCTTACTCAAGGAGTTTCTTCAGACAAAGTAACCAAGGTCACCTAACGTATGCATGCACACACAACACAACGCACTCTCAAGGGAGAAGTCGTGTCCACCGCCATGAATAAAACGCTTGTGGTGCGCGTGGATCGAGTCGTGGTTCATCCAAAGTATGGGAAACGCTACGTCCAGAGCAAAAAATATCACGTCCACGATGAACAGAACGCACATACGACAGGTGAAGTCGTCAAGTTTCAGGCAAGCCGACCGTATTCAAAAACAAAGCGATGGCGCGTGATGCGTAAAGAGTCAACAACCTAGATATGGTTCAACTTCGAACAATGCTTAAAGTCGCGGACAATACAGGAGCCAAAAAGCTTCAGGTTATTCGTGTTCTCGGAGGATACCAAAAACGGTACGCGGTCATTGGAGATTTAGTCACAGCCGCGGTAAAAGAAGCTGTCCCACACGGGAATGTCAAAAAAAGCGACATTGTGACGGCTGTGATTGTTCGAGCGAAGAAGGAGACACGTCGTAAAGATGGGACGTATATCCGTTTTGACGAGAATGCCGCGGTGATTATTGATAAGAAGTCAAAGGATCCAAAAGGAACGCGCATTTTTGGACCCGTTGCACGTGAACTTCGTGGGTTTGGATTCACGAAGATTATTTCCTTGGCTCCAGAGGTATTGTAATCCTATGAATATCAAGACTGGCGACAAAGTCCGTATCCTGACCGGCAAGGATAAAGGGAAACAGGGAACCGTGCTCCAAGTATTTCCAAAACTTGAGCGAGCGGTTGTTGAGGGTGTAAATCTCATGACGAAGCATTTGCGTAAACAGCACAACCGACCTGGACAAAAAATTGAATTCCCCGCCCCGCTTCACATCTCAAATCTCCAGGTTGTTTCGCCAAAAAGCGGTCTCTCAGGACGCGTTGGCTACAAGCGGGTGCAAAAAGAAGGAACGTTCAGGAAAATTCGCGTAATCCACACAAAAGGTCAAACAGAGGATATTGAGTAACCGTATGGCATTTCAATCATTTTACAAAACAGACGTCATTCCAAAACTCAAGGCTGAGTTCGGTTATAAGAACATGCATGCGGTGCCGACCGTGAAGTCGGTTACGCTTAACGTGGGTTTGGGTGCAGGAATGAAAGATGCTAAATTTATTGAAACAGCCGAGAAAACATTGACACGCATCACAGGACAAAAACCCGTATCAACAAAAGCGCGTAAATCTATTTCGACATTTAAGATCCGTGAAGGAAACGTGGTTGGAATGAAGGTCACATTGCGCGGGAAGCGGATGTGGGATTTCCTCGAAAAACTTATTAAGGTATCCTTGCCCCGAATTCGAGATTTTCGCGGACTTTCCCAAAAGGCGTTTGACGGTCAAGGGAACTACTCCATCGGCTTTAAAGAGCACATTGCCTTTCCAGAAATACCCAGCGATGAGATTGAGTCCGTTCATGGGTTGCAGGTCACGATTGCGACCTCTGCCCAAACGGATGCAGAATCAAAGGCTCTTCTTATCCATCTCGGTCTCCCGCTCAAAAAAGAGCTCTAGTCTATGGCTACAGAAAATCAGATAGCAAAATCAAAGAGACGCGCGAAATTTTCCACACGCATTGTGCACCGCTGTTGGCGTTGTGGAAGGAATCGTGGCTATATGCGAGCCTTCGGACTCTGTCGTATCTGCTTCCGGGAATTGGCTAACCGAGGCGAGATTCCAGGAGTAAGAAAATCAAGTTGGTAATTCTATGATGACTGATCCAATTTCAGACATGCTGACGCGTATTCGCAATGCTCAGGCCGTTCGCAAAACGGAGCTCTCTTTCCCATACTCCAATATCAAATTTGCTATCGCAAAAATTTTGGAGAAGGAAGGATATATTGCCCGTGCGTCTGAGGTACGTGAGGCGAAATTTCCGGTTATTCGCCTAGAGCTCAGCTATGAAGACAACCAACCAAAAATTCGCATGGTTCGTCGTGTGAGCCGACCAGGAGCTCGGGTATATGTAAAGTCGACGGAGCTTCCAACGGTGCTTTCTCATATCGGTATCGCCATTGTTTCTACCCCAAACGGGTTGATGACAAACAAGGAAGCTCGTGCTCGACATTTGGGAGGCGAAGTAATCTGTGAGATTTCATAACCTCTATGTCTCGAGTTGGAAAAAAACCTATTGTGATTCCTCCGGGAGTTGATGTCACCGTGCAAGGAAAGAGTGTTTTGGTGAAAGGGCCAAAAGGAGAATTGCAGGAAACAATAAATGCCGTTGTCACGGCTGTGATTGTTGATGGCGAGGATGGCCGTGAAATCCAGTTTACTGTTTTACAGGAAACGGAGAAACAGGATCGCGCTCAGTGGGGAACGGCTCGAGCCCTCATCGCCAATATGATCGAAGGGGTAACGACGGGATTTTCCAAAAAGTTGGAAGTAAACGGTGTTGGATATCGCGTGAATCTTCAAGGACGGATACTTGTTTTGAACGTAGGTTTTTCTCACGAAGTGCGTATTGAGCTTCCAGAAGGGATTACCGCACAGGTTGAAGCAAACCTCATCACGATTTCAGGGGCAAGTAAACATGCGGTTGGTTCATTTGCCGACAGCTTGCGCAAGATTCGCAAACCAGAACCGTATAAAGGGAAAGGAATTAAATACGCCCAAGAGACGATTCGCCGCAAAGCGGGAAAGGCTCAGAAGGCGGGTGAATAGCGTATGCGTCCAGCCATTGTAAAAAAACACCAGAACGCCCTTCGACGCGCGGCTCGTACGCGCGCACGTTTGCATGGGACACAACAAGCTCCTCGTTTGAGCGTGAAACGGAGTTTGAAACATCTGTACGTTCAGCTTATTAACGATGAAACAGGGAAGACGATTGCGGCGGCTTCTGATAAGGATATTCAAAGGAAGGCCAAACCAGTGGATGTTGCTAAAGAGGTTGGTTTACTTGTGGCCAAAAAGGCACTGGAGCTCGGAATTTCCCGTGTTGTATTTGATCGCGGTTCCTATCGATATCATGGCCGCGTTGCGGCTGTGGCTGATGGCGCCCGTGAGGGAGGGTTAAGCATTTAGCTTTTATGGCAGACGAAAAGAACGTACAATCAACTCAGACCGCTGCTCCCCGCGCGAAGCGCGAGGGAGGACGAGGAGGAAACCGTTCCGACCAATCGGATCGACGCGGTCGCGGACGTGGACGAGGCAAACGCGAAGAGCGAGCCCCTCGCGAGTTTGAGCAGAAAATTTTGGACCTTGCCCGCGTGACGCGTGTGACGGCCGGTGGGAAACGGATGTCGTTTCGCTGTGCGCTTGTGATAGGAGACAAAAAAGGCAAGGTCGGTATGGGAATTGCCAAGGGAGGCGACGTTCAGATTGCCATTGAAAAAGCTTATAAACAGGCCAAGAAGCATGTCCTGAAAGTTCCGCTCGTGGAAGGCACCATTCCACACACTGTTCGATTGAAGTTTGGTTCAGCGATTGTGCTTCTTAAACCAGCACCAAAAGGAACAGGACTCAAAGCGGGTGGAGCTGTTCGAATGGTTCTGGAGTTTGCTGGCGTTCCAAACGCGGTCTCCAAAATTCTCAATTCAAGCAATAAAATTAATATCGCCAAAGCAACATTGGAGGCGCTTGAGCAGCTTCGCTACGTAGAGCCAGAAGTAGTCGCAGATGTTCAGGCGATCAAAGAACCACAAACCGTGGTTGAAACAACCTAACTATGCCTTTGACACTTCACTCAATTCAACCCCAAAAAGGCGCGACAAAAGGAAAGAAGCGCATAGGACGCGGACTGGGTTCTAAGGGCACCTATTCCGGTCGAGGCGTAAAAGGACAGAGGGCTCGTTCCGGTGTATCCGGCCTTCAGAAATTGGGTATTCGCCAAGTCATGCTTGCCACACCAAAGGCACGCGGTTTTAAGAGTCGTCGGCCAAATGCGCAGGTGGTGAACGTGGGAGACCTTGCGAAACAATTCGCGGCTGGCGCAAAAGTTTCCCCAACAATCTTAGAGAAAAAAGGCCTGGTCGTTTCCGCATCCCTTCCTATTAAAATCCTCGCGGCAGGCACTATTTCTCTGGCGATTACCCTTACCGACTGTGCGGTTTCTGTAGCCGCGAAGGAGAAAATTCTTGCTGCTGGAGGAACAGTCGTTGAACGTTAATGCCCGTTATGAACATGCTTGTCAGAATGTGGAAAACGTCCGAGGTGCGCCACAGCGTTCTGTTTATCATTGCCATGCTCGTGATTTTTCGGATCACCGCGCACATTCCGGTTCCTGGTGTTGATGCCTCGGCTCTCAAAAATATTTTCAGTGGGAGCAATCAATTTTTTGGCCTCTTGAATATTTTTTCCGGTGGGACGCTCGAGAGTTTTTCCGTGGTAGCGATGGGAGTCATGCCCTACATTACGGCTTCCATTATCTTTCAGCTTCTTGGCATGATCGTTCCTGCGGTTGAAGAGATGCAAAAAGAAGAACAAGGACGACAAAAAATCACCCAGTGGACCCGCTTGGCAACGGTCCCTCTTTCATTCATTCAAGCCTACGGACTTATTTTATTGCTCTCTCAGCAAGGGCAGTTTTTTCTCAATGCCGGGATCACCACAACCTTGTTCGCGATCGTCAGTTTAACCGCAGGAACTCTATTTTTAATGTGGATTGGTGAGCTTATTTCAGAAAAAAATATCGGAAACGGCATCTCGATTGTGATCTTGGCGGGGATTCTCGCTGGGCTTCCAACCTTTTTGAGTCAGTCGTTGGCCGTGTATGATCCAAGTCAACTTGTGACGTTACTTGTGTTTTTGGGAGTGACGATTGTGACCATTGTGACGATTGTCGTCATGAACGAGGCACAGCGGAATATTCCTGTACAGTACGCGCGAGCCGTTCATGGATCTCGTTTATCAGGAGCAGTGAGTTCGCATATTCCTCTGCGTTTGAACATGGGTGGCGTGATCCCAATCATTTTCGCGATTTCGATTATTCTTTTTCCAACGGTTCTTGCCCAATTTTTCCTCAATGCAAAGACAGAGTTTTTACGCAACGCAGCGACCTGGACGCTTCAGACGTTTCAAAACCAAATGGTCTACGGAATTCTTTATTTTTTCCTTGTGTTTCTGTTTGCCTACTTTTATACATCCGTGATTTTTCATCCTGACCAGGTTGCCGACAACATTCAAAAGCAGGGAGGCTTTATTCCTGGTATTCGTCCCGGCAAGCAAACAGCTGACTATCTTGGCTGGGTCGTGAATCGTCTTCTCTTTACTGGTGCGTTGTTCCTCGCGATTATCGCCGTGCTTCCGGTCATCATGCAGCAGGCAACCGGAAACGCAAACCTCGTGATTGGAGGGACGTCAGTCCTCATTATCGTCTCGGTGGTTATCGATGCGGTAAAACAGATCGAGGCTCAGCTCACGATGCGAGAATACGAAGTGTAAAAATTGCCCCTAGCGGGCATTTTTTGTTTTGTTAGACTACGATCGTATGCGTAAAATTCTTCTCATGGGACCACAGGGAAGCGGAAAAGGGACACAGGCCGAAAAACTTTCGGCTCGATTTGGAATTCCGGCCTTTGGCATGGGTCAACTTCTGCGCGATGAAATTGCCAGTGGGTCAGACCTAGGCGCAAAGTTTCAGGGAATCTTGAAGCGAGGGGATTTGGTGAGTGACGAAGATGCGGCGGAAATGCTCAAACGTCGTCTGGTTAAACCCGATACGCAACATGGTTATGTTCTCGACGGCTATCCTCGCAACCTTTCTCAGTACGCGGCGTTTGATTTTGATACACCGACCCATGTGATCGTCATTGATGTGTCGCGTGAGGAATCGTTGAAACGACTTGAAGGAAGACTCACGTGTCGCGGATGCGGGAAGGTCGGTTCTGTGCACGACGGAATCCGGTCAGGTGACCGATGTGCGTGTGGAGGTGAATGGTATCAGCGAGATGACGATACGCCTGCGGCCATCAGCCGACGATTAGAAATTTATGAAAAAGACACGTCGCCAGTCATTGCCAAGTATGCTGAATTGGTGAAACACGTCGATGGGATTGGGTCTGTTGATGAGGTGTTTGAGAGAATTTTGAACGTATTTTAATACTATGTCCCTCACGAAAACAGACAAGGAAATCGATTCCATGCGACGCGGCGGCGCGCTGCTTTCTCGTGCGCTCAAAGCTGCGGTGGATGCGGTTACGCCAGAGGTTACTCTGCGTGAGCTTGATGCCATTGGCGAGCGTGTGATTGTAGAGGGTGGTGGGATCCCTTCGTTCAAGGGATATCAGCCGAGCCCGAAAGACATTCCATTTCCAAGCACGATTTGTATCTCCGTGAATGAGGAGGTCGTGCATGGGCTAGGTAACCGCGACAGGAAACTGATGGAAGGCGACATCGTCGGTCTCGACATTGGGTGCTGGTTTGAAGGGCTGTGTACGGACATGGCCGTGACCGTGCCGGTTGGGAATGTTACTTCGGAAGCGCGGAAACTTATGGATGTGACCAAAGCCTCACTCATGGTAGGTATTGCCGCAGCCAAAGTCGGAAATGAAATTGCCGATATCTCGCGAGCGATCGAGGAATACGTAAAGCCGCATGGGTACGGCATTGTCCGTGCGCTTGTGGGACACGGCGTTGGACACCAAGTTCATGAAGCTCCGCATGTTCCCAATTACGTTTCTGATCGCTATCCAAAAGTCGTGATCGAAGACAAGATGTGCTTGGCGCTTGAGCCGATGCTCGGATTGGGCGGCGACTACCATGTAGATACAGCACAAGACGGTTGGTCCATTGTGATGAGTGATGGATCGCTTGGCGCGCACTTTGAAGTCACGATTGCCATTACGAAAGAAGGCGGTGCAGAGATTCTCACGCCGCTGCCAGTCCCGTCATTGCGAGCGCAGCGAAGCAATCTATGAGGATTTTAGGCATCGATTATGGCGACAAAAAAATCGGCCTGGCATTTGGGGACTCGAGTGTGCGTGTGGCCGTGCCTCTGGAAGTTATTCGCAACGATGGATCTGCAACGATTGAGATGCTTGTCCGTCGAATAACAGATGAGCAGATCGATCGTGTGGTGGTTGGTGTTCCGCTTCCGCAAGGGAACCATTCGAGTGTACAGTTGGAAAAGACGAGAGCTTTTATCGCCAAGCTCGCACAGGTTGTTTCCATTCCTATCGTGGAAGAAGACGAATCGTTTACCAGCGTTGAGAGTGTTCGTCTCCAGCAAGAATTTAATGCACAAGCGGATGAAGATGCTCTCGCCGCTATGCTGATTGTGCAAAGTTATATTGATCAACTACCTGTAGTGAGTAACATCGAACTATGAGTCAGTTTTTGAGAATCGTTTTAATTGTTTTGGCGCTTGCCGTTGCTGTATTGGTTTGGGTGGAATTGAGACAGGTGGAGAAGGTGGCGGAGGTGGAAGAGGTGGAGCTAACGACTCATGGCTCCGAGAAAGGTGTGGAGTTGGTCGTCACTTCACCGACAAAAGATTCCATCATCACGTCACCTCTCACGATCACCGGTGAAGCTCCAGGTTTCTGGTATTTCGAAGCAACGTTTCCCATCGTGCTTGTAAATTGGGACGGACTTGTGATTGCCGAAGGCTACGCGACGGCTCAAGGGGAGTGGATGACGGAAGAGATGGTGCCATTTACGGCGACCCTCGAATTTGAAACGCCAGAATACGGCGACAACGGCGCACTTATTTTGCAAAAAGGCAATCCATCTGGACTTCCAGAAAATGATGACGCGATAGAAATTTCGATTCGGTTTAAAGACTAGTTTGAATGACGAAACTTTCCATTTTTTGGTAGTTTTTTGTTTTTGAAAGAGAGATCGGTTGACAAGGTGGCTGAAATGTGGCATTAATATCCGGTCTTTGCGGTATAGAAAACCGCCGGACATCAACCACTCGATGGAGAATCGATCGATGCACGCTTGTCCCGAGCGCAACTGCAAGTACCGCACGCCCCACTCCAAGAACATGGATCGCCACCAGGCCA
>CAZELN010000004.1:24519-26136 GCA_964513275.1 uncultured Gammaproteobacteria bacterium | reverse complement strand
GCACCGGACACGGGACCAAGTCCCGGGAGTTCAAGGGCTACAAGCAGACCCCCAAGAAGGGCAATGGCAGCGACGTCCAGAACGGCGGCGGGAAGAAGAAGGGCCGCAAGTAGGCTCTCGGCGATTCCGCCTCCTCCGGCCAGCTCGGCTGGCTCACGGCTCCGACGCATGTCGACACCAAGCTCGACGACGTCGGAGCTTTTCATTTTCACGATCGTCGTGTATGTTGTGACTACAATTAAAGACTATCAAGAGTGTGGTGAGAGTTTTGGCTCGATGACCCACCCGCAACCTGTCGATTCGATAAGGTGCGACATCCAACCCGTAAGGGAAAGATAATTTGTAATCACTCTTTCCGATGGGAAGAGATTTTTTATATGAGCTTATTGCCAAGTGTCTACACCGTTGAGTCTGTGACAAAGGGTCATCCTGATCGTGTCTGCGATCAGATTGCGGATCGGGTACTTCATGAGATCACGAGTCGAGATCCAGGTGCGCGTGTCGCCGTTGAGGTGTTCGGATGCAAAGGGGTCGTGACGATTGGAGGGGAAGTAACGACGAGCTTGACAGTCGACTATGAAGCGCTCGCGCATGAGGTGCTTGAGAATGTAGGCTATGACCCAGTCGAGTTCCGTTTACATATGAATCAGCAGTCGCCACAGATCAGCGCGGCGGTGAGTGATGGGGGAGCGGGCGATCAGGGCATCATGTATGGATACGCGACCGCGGATACAGCAAGTCACTTGCCGCTTGGAGTTGACCTTGCGCGCGGACTCACGGATCGACTCGAAACGTTGCGCGAGTCCGGTGAAGTGCCATGGCTCAAAAGCGATGGCAAGAGCCAGGTGACCATCCGCGACGGCGCACCCGAAGTATTCGTCGTAAGCACCCAGCATAACGAGGACGTAGGTCTCGACGAAGTGAGATCTGTGCTAACCCACCGACTGGTTCTCCCATTACTCTCGTCATTGCGAGGAGCCGCAGGCGACGAAGCAATCCTCCCTCGAATTCTCATCAACCCCGCCGGCGCCTGGTCCATCGGGGGCTTCCATGCGGACTCGGGACTCACTGGCCGCAAGCTCGCGGTGGATGGCTACGGCGGAATTCTCCCTGGAGGCGGAGGGTCAACGCACGGCAAAGACAATTCCAAAGTTGATCGCTCTGCCACGTACAAAGCTCGCGAGGTGGCGGTGGATCTTGTGCGTCGAGGCCTCGCCCGCGAGTGCCTTATCTCCGTCGCGTATGCGATCGGCGTAAACGAGCCCGTCATGTTGCACGCGATTAACGAAGAGAGGGAAGAGATTACCCACCTTCTTAATTCAAAAGTCTTTCTCGCATCTCGACTTCTCTAGTCAATAATTTTTGTCATCCTCCACTTACGGTAGTCGTCTGGATGACACAGGTATATCCCCAATATGCAAAAATGCATATTGCTGGATTCTTGCGCCGAGCAGGCATCCCTCAACCCAGCCCGTATGTCTACCGAGGCACTAACCGCATTAACTTTTCTTGTTGCTGAGAGCAAGCAGAAAAGAAAAAAAAAAATTGTAGGGTTAATCCTACTGTTATTAAGCAAGAAGTAGGAAATAACTATAACCGTGAAAAGTGGAGATTAAA
>CAZELN010000004.1:7656-24509 GCA_964513275.1 uncultured Gammaproteobacteria bacterium | reverse complement strand
TATTTTCACGTTTATGGTTGACATAAACGTGAAAATTGGTTTATAATGTGAAAAATTAGACTATGGCACGCACACCAAAAACGTTTTCTGTCATTCAAACACTTCGCGAGCGCTATTACCGAGCCCTTCATGGTAAGGAGGCCTTAGTTAAGCTGATTACCGAGGCAGAGATCCCAGAGCAGGTTTATAACTCCAACGCCATCGAGAACAGCACGTTGACGCTTGAGGAGACAGAAAAAATTCTTCTTCAGATGGATCTTGACCGTTTTGTGAGTGAGCGAGAAATTTTTGAAGCCAAAAATCTTGCGCGCGTCACCGAGTACATAGACAGCAAGGCCAAGGAAGCAGAGATCTCGCTTCCCTTGATGTTGTTCCTGCATAAGATGCTTATTGCCAACATTCGCGATGAGATTGCCGGTCGTTTCAGAAAGGACGATGAGTGGGTGCGGGTAGGTACGCATCTTGGTGCCGATCCCAAAGATGTTGAGCGGTTACTGACTGACATGCTCACGCACTATCATGCAGACGCAAGCGAACACATCGTGAAACGTATTGCCCGCTTACATCTAACCTTCGAAAATATCCATCCATTCTGCGACGGGAATGGACGTATTGGTCGCGTGTTGAATAATTACGCGCTTATCCGTGAAGGCTATGTGCCGATCAATATCGCGTTCATCAATCGCGCCAGATATTACGATGCGTTCAAAGAGTTTGAGACAACAGATAAGACAGCCATTATGGAGGAGCTCGTCGGTCGAGCTCTCACCATGAGTTATCACAAGCGACTTGCGTACTTGGAAGGCAAACGCATTGTCCCACTCATTCAATATGCCAAAGAGAACAAACATTCGCATTCAAACCTTATTAACAAAGCCCACGGTCAAACCATCCCCGCTTTCATGGAAAAGGGGGAGTGGAAAATAGCGGAAGAGATTTAGTGGATTCTTCAGAACGTAGTCGTTCAAAATCTATGTTTACCTCCGAACAAAAAGTAGCGCTTGATGTATCAATGGATATCGCTTTGGCGCATGAAGGTGAGAATGACGCTCGTGCGACAACCGCCTATAGCGATGTGTTCGGTCTCTTGGAGAGCGTGCTTCAAGGAACAAAAACTCAAACCGATCGAGCTGAAACGCTGAAGGAGTTCACACGCATCACCGGTTTGAAGGCTGAGGAACTTGTCGAGAACATGAATTGTCCATGTCTGAATTCAGGCCAGTATGCGCGTTATCTTGATGTGTTGGATCGGGCGGTAGAATTGAAATTGATCAAACCAGATGAGTTTACTCATGAGCGCATTGAACTGCTTGTTTGTCTTGGCAGACGCAAAGAAGCAGAGGAGCTGGGGGAGCATCTCTTGAAAAGCTCGCCCAACGACATCATGTCGTATGTTATTTATGGCGACATCTATTACCTATTTGAATATCTCAACGAGCATCAAGATCTGCAAAAAGCAGAGGATTGGTACTATCAGGCGTATGATCGATTTGGTTGGCCGGATGAACCAAATGAAGATTGGGAGATTTTAGTAGAACGTCTTCATGATTTGACTATTGAGAAATTACGTCGTGCCGCGTATCGCCGACTGCGTGAATTACTCGAAGCACAAAGTATCGGGAGTCATGAGACTGTCTATCAGTTAATTCGTGCCACTTGGCTTGCCGGTCATGGAAACGCAGTCATGAGCTATATACAGAACACGCTCTTATCTAAAATCATGGAATTTACAAAAAGTATTGAAAAGGCAAATGTCGCTATTAAAGTGCTTCAAGATGCATATAATCTTATGCCGCAACAGCACTTGAAGGATGGTGTCAGCGCATTTGATATGAGAATCGCGTATCCTCAAGGTCCTCACGCAGAGCGCGTTGCCGTCGAGAAAAATCAAGCGGTGTTCGATTATATTCATTCCCTCACTCCAGATCATAAGATGACAGCCGAAGACTATGAGCGGGTTTCAGAGATTCAAGAAGAGTTTATGCAAGAAAATGATCCTCTCACAGGAAAGCGACGCACGGAGCTCCTCATGGAGGAGCAAAAGGAAATTATTCGTCGAGTAGAGGAAGGCGAGTTAGTTTGGACAGGTTTCACCGAGTTCCGCGGAGTGGATGAGATTGTGTAGGTGGTGTCACAGAACAAAATACTCTTGCGGAGAACACATATGAAAAACTCTATGACCGACTTTGAACAACTCACTCAAGCTATCCAGCAGTTCATTGAAGAACGCGACTGGAAACAGTTTCACAAACCAAAAGACTGCGCGATCTCGCTCACGCTGGAAGCCGCAGAAATACTACTCTGTCCCTCGCAAGGCCGACTGGAATTATGGGGGGAAGAAGTGGAGGCTGTCGCGGTCGAAGATTGCGTTGTTTCAGGAATGTCCGTGAGGTACCCTGCCATGGTCAGACATCTTGAGTCTGCATGTTTGAACGAAACAAAGAAATCCAAGTATTTTTTCAGCATTCGACTTATGCAATCAAACAATCACACAGAGCTCTCACGTAAGAGCAAGCACTCGCCTTTTGTTCTGTCAGATGGCAGGTATCTTTCCAGAGAATTCATAACATCGTTGCTTGAGGCGTCTGGCCTAATCCCCCTCATCGGGGATTTTTGATAGGATGTGGGAGTATGAATATCCACTACCCAGACCTGACTCCAGAGGAGAAACAAGTGATCCTTGACAAAGGAACTGAGGCGCCGTTTAGCGGTGAGTACGTTAACACGACGGCGGTAGGCACATACGTGTGCCGCCAATGTGGAGTGCCACTCTATCGCTCCGACGACAAGTTCGACTCCCACTGTGGGTGGCCGAGTTTTGACGACGAGATTGAGGGTGCGGTGAAACGAAGTCTGGATGCGGATGGGCAGCGAACGGAAATTACGTGCGCAAAATGCGGGGGACACTTAGGTCATGTCTTTGAGGGCGAGCATCTCACCCAGAAAAATACTCGCCACTGTGTGAACTCGATTTCCATGAAATTTATTCCGTCCAACTGATATGCACGAACAAACATTTGAAGAGCGTCTCGCTCGCATCGAGGTGCGCAACAAAAACGTTGAACTCGACAAAGCGTGGGAGACAAGTCTCGCGCGCCGAGTCCTGCTTACATTGTTTACATACCTAGCACTTGGACTCTACATGTGGGCGATCGACATCGAGCGTCCGTTTCTCAATTCCATCGTCCCGGCGGTTGGGTTCATGATTTCGACGTTTACGATGCCGTGGCTGAAGGCGAGGTGGATTGCGCGGCGTTTGAATTCGAGACGAGGGTAAAATAGGAAAGTGCGTCAGCAATAGATTGAGGGTCGTCGGTGGTGAAAAACCGGCGACTGTTTTGTTCTTGTCTCGCAAAGAAAAGAATCTTGTCGTCGATCAGAATCATTCGACGATACGGATCTTTTTTGTTTGTCGAAAAGTGATATCCAGAATGGGAAAAAGGTTGCTGTTGAAGAAAAAGGGAAGTCGCTTCGTCTGATCCAAATCCGACACGATAGAGGTGCACGCCTTGTGCAAGTTTTTGCTGCAGCAATAAAAAGTACTTTTCAGGAAGCGGCTTTCGAACTTCCTCGTCAAGGTCCATGGTGGCGCGAATCAACCGGCGGGCTGATCGCACGGCCACCATGACCGTTTCGAGAATGGAGTCGGAAGAAACTTCCTGAAGAGTTGGCATACGTTATTCGTTAGGATCCGCGCATGCACAGAAAGCGGTAGACGTGCAGACGGGAGCCTGTTGAACTGGTGAGTAAGAGCGATTCCGGCGTTGCAGGAACGCGACGGAAGCGGATGGGGACAGGGTCATCATGACGCTCGATGCGGTTCTTCATCTGACGCCACGAGTGGAGACTAGAGCGCAGGACCGGGATGAGTTCGCCTCCGGCCTGGACGTAGAGGATCGGCGTTGTGTGGCCAGCCGCCTCCAAATGTTGGTTGAGCCGGGTGAGGACCTCGCGATGGGCCGAGTCGTTCTTTGGATTGGCGCCCGCGAGTTCGAGGAACGAGCGGCGATAGGCCTCTGGGAGACTCGTCTCATGCAGCCCAGTCGTCATCTGACAGAGCCGTTGGAAGCGAGGATCCGGGAAGCAGCGCAGGGATCCTTCCTGTGCCCGGCCGATGAGCCGATTCGTTGCCGGCGAGGCATAGTCCAGGTTGAGGAGCAGGACAGGCTCGTCTGGCGGGATGTCGTCGACGTCGCTCACGCGTCGGACGCGGAGGGTTTTTCTCAGGGGTGCGCACAAACGGCGCAGTTCCTCGATCTCGCCGATCTCCAGGAGGTCCTCTTCGTTGTCGAGTACCTCGTCGCGGGTGAGGACCGTGATCATCGACTCGGGAATGGTTCGATGAATGGCGTCACGCACATGGTGGCCGAGTCCTTCCACGATCTCTTGAACGATCGGCAGAAGCTGGGAGAGGGGATGGGTGAAGCCGCGCAGGAACAGGCCGACGTCCGGACAGTTCAGACGCTCGATCTCGACGGTCCCGTCTTCCAGGATGAAGACGTCCGGCTGTGCCCAGATGAGACCCGAGTCCGTCACGCCCGCACGCTGGGCGATGTTTGCGACCAGCGCTTGAACGAGTTGCTCGACTCGTTCGACGATGTCGCGTCCGAACACGATGGGTTCGTCGGTCTGCGCGGGCCGGATCAGAAAGAACGGAAGACGTCCCTTGTTCGCCTGACGGCGTTCCATGGAGGCGAGTTGCTCTGCCGTTTCCCGCAGGTGTCCCGCAATGAACTGGGTCTGCACCTCATGCACGGTCTCCGGTGAGAGATTGGCATGGGGCTCGGGGATGGCGACGAATTCCTCCGTCTCGATCTGGCGACGCGCGAGATCAGATGACGCCCGAGAGGGATCGATGAGGAAGGGCAGGAAGTTACCAGCCATTCCCTGGTCCGTTTTGAGGACCGGTCGATAGAAGCCGACTCCGCGCATGAGTTGACGCAGTCGGTCGTGATCGCTAGGAAAGAAGGCCTGCAGGAGCTCGATCGGCGGGCGCTCCCGCAGACGCTTGAGATGGGCTTCTAGTGCGACCGGATCGGAATGGACGAACAGGTGGTCCATTCCCATGCCGGCGGCCTTGATGCGTCCACCGATCTCTACCACACGAAGGGTTTTCATGACGTCCTCCAGAAAGAAAACAATCTCTCCTGAGCGGAAAGATTGTTTATGTGAACACAATCAGGCTCAGGGATCATTCCGTGAGTTGGTTGCGCCAGGTCTTTGTGAGACCTGTTGAATGTTTAGTGGTGAGGATCATACGGATGATGCGGGCAAAGCCGCGATAATATTAAGACAATAGTACACGAGGAAGAGGTGTGTCAAATTTTAAGCCTCCCTTGCTCAGCACAATCTGCCAGAGTTGGTTCTTGCGCGCGCGGAAAGTGGCGGCGCGACTTCCATGTACGTCCGATAGTTCTTATAGCCGACGTGCTCGAACATTCTCAAAGAAACGATGCGATCAAACGTGCCCGTCACGTCGCGATAGTCTTGAAGACGAAACTCGACAGGCAACCCGGCTGCGCGTTGCATTGCCAAGGCGATCTGTTCTTTTGAGACCGTGATGCCCACGACCTCCACGCCATACTTCTGTGCTGCGTAGATCGCAAACGATCCCCATCCGCAGCCGATGTCCAAGTGCGCGCCGCTAGGACGTACGCAAGGGTACGCCAGTTACGCACCTGCTTGTCGATGTTGGACGTGAACACCCGCGTGAGCATTTGGTCGAGTGCCTCGCAATCCCACCAGCCGTCCGCGAGCCGTTCGCGAGGATGTCCACCTCTTTGAGGAGGCTAACCACGAATTTCTTTGTGTCTTTCATAGAGGATTCTTTTGTCTACTATGCCGTATTCTTGAGGTTTTGAGAAATATCGTATATTCTTGCGCTCTATGACTTCTGGAAACGTCGTTGTCCGATTTGAAGATGTCTCGTTTGGGTACATCCAAGAAAACCCTATTTTGGATGAGACAAGTTTTTCCATTCGAGAAAACGTGAAGTTCACGCTCATGGGGCAGAACGGGGCGGGGAAGAGCACGATCTTCAAGCTTATTACTGGCGAGCTCAAACCTGATCGTGGCCAGATTCATCTTTCGTCTGGTGCCACCATCGCCACCGCAAAGCAGGTGATGGCGCGAGAGTATCTCACGCTCAGTGTGCGAGATTACTTTGCTCAGGCATTTTCCGAGGTTCCGTATAATCTCGATAAGCGTATTGCGGATGTGCTTGAGGTGGTCAATCTTGTCGCGCCACGAGAAAAGCTGGTAGGGGAATTTTCTGGTGGGCAACAAGCGCGGCTTCTGCTTGCGTACGCGCTCATTCAAGAGCCGGATATCTTGTTGCTTGATGAGCCAACGAATAATCTGGATCGCGAAGGGATCGATCATCTCACGATGTTTTTGATCATGTATCCAAAAACCGCGCTGGTGATCTCTCATGATGCAGATTTTTTGAACAGCTTTACGGAGGGCGTGTTGAATCTAGATGTCTTTACCGGCAAGGTAGAGAAGTACGATGGAAACTATACAGACGTGGTTGAAGAGATTGCCGCGCGCGTTGAACGTGATCGAGCAAAAAATGCTCAGTTGTTGAAAACCATTCAAGATCGAAAAGACAAAGTAAACTTTTTTTCGCACAAGGGAGGCAAGATGCGCAAGCTTGCAAGCAAACTTCGTGACGAAGTAGCTGAGGCGGAAGAGAACATGGTGGATGTGCGTAGGGACGACCGCACCATTAAAGAGTTCGTCATTCCCGCCCAACCGTTTACGGAGGAGATTGTCCGATTAAATTCCGTCAAAGTCATTCGCAATCATGAAGCGTTTGAGGTGGATGTGGATCTCGGGTTTCGACGCGGAGCGCATGTCCTCATTGCTGGTCCTAATGGCATTGGCAAGAGCACGCTGTTGCGCACCCTGGCCGAGGGAGATGCCCCAGGGGCCGTGATTACTTCTGGGGTGAAGGTGGGCTATTATCGACAAGATTTTTCTGGATTAGATTTTGATCAGACGGCCTATGCGTCGCTTGCTGACGTGATGGATCAGCCGGACAACGAAACGATCCGTCGAACAGGCGCACAGTTTTTACTGGATGGAGATGTTCTTGCGACTCTCGTGGGAGCGCTTTCCGAGGGGCAGAAAGGACTCCTGTGTTTTGCGCGTTTCGTTCTTCAAGCGCCTGGGTTACTGATTTTCGATGAACCCACGAACCACATTAATTTTCGACACCTCCCAGTCATTGCCAAAGCGCTCAATGACTATCAGGGCTGCATGCTGGTGGTGAGTCACGCGGAGGACTTCGTGAAACAAATTCGTTTTGATCAAACCATCGACCTCTCTACACTTTTAAACTAGTCCTGCGTGGCTGAAAGATTGCTTTGTGGAGGAGTTTCTGTTAGATTTTCCATCCACCTAGGAGTCAATGATGGGTACGAAGTCAGAGATATTGTACGATGAGGCAACGATCGCGCAGGCGGTTGAGGAGGTTGCGCAGACGATTTCCAACGACTTCCGCGGGCAGGACATCCTGCTCGTCGTTATCCTCAAGGGGGCGTTCGTTTTCGCCGCGGATCTGTTGCGCGCGATCGAGCGGATCGCGACCCAGTGTAATGGTGTGGCGAGCTGCCGCGTCGAGTTCATGCGCACCAGCTCCTACGGCGACGCACAGGTGCCTGGCGAGGTGAAGATCGAGCTAGACGTTGGCCACTCGCTGCGCGACCAGAACGTCATTATTGTCGATGACGTCGGGGACACACTCCACACGCTCGCGCATCTGATCGCGCACCTGCAGACGAAGGGACCAAAGACCCTGCGCACGGCCGTGCTGCTCACCAAGCCGCATCGTCACGAACGTGCAGACGTCACTCTCGACTACGTCGGCATCGTCGGCGACGGTGTGGGCTTCGTGGTCGGGTACGGCATGGATGACAAGGGACTGCTGCGTGGCCTTCCTTACATCGGCGAGGTGAAGAACGACTAGTCCAAGGGCACACCCTTGGATTTCTTTTGAAAAGAAAAGGATAACTCGTGGGAGTTATCCTGCGTTGATCGTCCAGGGAGCGAACGATGCGACCAGAGCGAGCTCCACGATACAGTGGAAGCTCGTCTCGCGTTCTTGTGCGGTCATGGCTTCTTTGGTGTGGAGTACGTCGCTGACCGTGAGGATCGAGAGGGCGCGACGGTTCTTGCGCGCGGCGAGCGTGTACAGCTCGGCCGTTTCCATCTCCACGGCGAGTACGCCCGCGGCGGCCCACATCTTCCACTCGTCCGGCGAGTGGTCGGCGTAGAAGAGATCTGTGCTCAGGACATTGCCCATGCGTACGTTCCATCCGCGCTGATGCGCAGCGAGGACGGCGCAGATTAACAGCTGGGCGTTCGCCAGCGGCGCGAAGTCCAGACCGTTGAACCGGCGACGGTTGAGGTTGGAGTCCGAACAGGCGCCCTGGGCAATGACCAGGTTCCCTGGCTTCATACCTTCCTGCAGAGCTCCGCAGGTACCGACTCGGACGATCGTCTGCACATCGAATTGGTTGAAGAGCTCATTGACGTAGATGGACAGCGTAGGCATGCCCATGCCCGAACCTTGAACCGAGACCGGAATACGTTGCCCGTTGGGCGCGATGAATTGGCCGGTGTAGCCCAGCATGCCCCGCACGCGGTTGTAGCACACGGCATCCTCGAGCATCTCGCGGGCGATTCGTTCGGCACGCAGAGGGTCGCCGGGGAGCAGGACGATGGGAGCGATGGCACCTTTCTCGGCACCGATGTGAACCGACATGGGATCTCCTTGGAAGCAGTGAAGGATCGAAGCCTCTGAGAGGCTAGGGCATTACAAAGGACATGTCAAGAAGACTCATAAGTCCGGAGCTAAGCTCCGGACTTATGAGTATAACAGACAAGGATTTGCTAGAATGAACGTATATGACAGAATCTATTCATCTCCTGACCCAGGACGGGATCAAGCTTGTCGGTACCTATCGCCACACCAATCAAGAAAAGATCGCCATCTTGTTGCACATGATGCCGGCAACAAAGGAGAGCTGGGATGCGATTGCGCAGAAGTTACTCGAGCACGGATATGCGTCGCTGGCGTTTGACCAGCGCGGACACGGCGGGAGCACGATGGGCGGCACGCTCGACTACAAGACGTTTACACCCGAGCAGCAGCAGGCGAAACGTCTCGACCTGGAGGCAGTGTTTGCATGGGCACGTGAACAAGGATTCGACGAAGCACACACAATCTTCATCGGTGCTTCGATTGGTGCGAACCTTGCGATCCGAGCACTTGCCGAGCATCACGAGATCCCGCTGGCGATTGCCCTCTCACCAGGTCTTGATTATCGCGGAGTAAAAACCGACGATGCCATCCAGTCGCTCGCGCCCAGTCAGAAGGTTGTGCTTGTTGCCAGTGATGACGATGACCGACCGTCTTGGGACTCTGTGCATGAACTCCATCACCTCAATCCATCAACGATTCTCATTGAGCGCCACGGCTTGGGGCACGGCACCAATATGACCGACCGCGATCCGAGCCTGGTTGAAGAACTCTTCACCTATCTTCGCGTGTGATACTATTTTTTCGTAACCAATTTCCCTATGGAATTTTCTGAAATCCAACGGCTCGTGAAAGCCAACGCTGAGCGCTATGCGAAGAAGCATGGTGTGACATTTTCGCGCGGAGTCTTGCTACTCAAGCTCATGGAGGAAACGGGCGAGTTCGCGGAGGCGCTTTTGGTGTGCGATGAACAATGTCGTAGTGAAAAGAAACTTCCACCAACGCAGGCTCAGGAACAGCTTGCTTCTGAACTAGCTGATGTCTTCAATATCCTTCTTTTGCTGGCGGATCATTTTGAGATTGATTTACTTTCTGTTTTAGAAAAAAAGTCTCTTGAGAAAGGGCGCCGCTATTTAGCGGAACAAGCACAGACATAAAAGCGGACAGGAGTACCCGTCCGTCGAATTTAGGAAATGAGTCGTTGAAGTTCGATGGGAAGGAACTGGCTAAGGTGCACAAGCGTTTCAGGCACCTCGATGTGGCGTTGGATTTCATCCTTGTATCGCGCAATGCGTCGCGCGATTTCCGTTTCCGCCGCGCGCCGGATCCCCGCGTCATCAAGCATCCCTGCTCGAAGTCGGTTTACGCCCATGTCCGAGGGGAACTGGTAATCGGACATGGGATTGCCTGTGAGGTTTGGGCCGTGTTGTGCGACCAGTTGCTTGAGCAGGACGAAGTTCTCCTCATCCTTGTCGTAGGTCGTGCGGCCGTTGCCTTCGAGTCGGATCTCGTTGCCCAAATCCGCGGTCGCGGCGATGAACGCCGTGTTGACGGGATGGTCGTGGGAGAGGTCGAAGACTGGGAAGGTCTCGAATTTGAGATAGGTACTATGGCGTCCATGCACGAAGTCATGCCAGAGCTGGGAAAGGATGACACCGAATTTTCCACTTCCGCCGCCCGGGCTGAACACCAGGACATGACGTCCCTGTATCGGGAGTCTTGGAGTCGCAATGAAGAGGTGTTCCTGCGAGAGGATCTCCACGTTTGGGTATCCAGGCAGGAACGGGTGCTCCACGAACGTGAGTCCAAGCTCGCGAGAGGCGTGACGGACGAACATCTGAAGTCGTCGCCGATCCGGCGCAGACAGATCCGCTCGCACCATCGAAACGACCCCATGATCCACGCGCACACCCACGTCACGCAAGGCAGCGATGAGACGAATCGTCTCGCGATCGTAGAAGAGTTGGGTATCGCCGCGCAGGCGAGGACGCAAGAGATCCCGCGCGCTCACCACGACCACGATCTGGAAGTGTTCCTGCAACTCCCGCAGGAGTTGAAGTTTCACGTTTGGATCGTATCCTGGCAGAACACGAGCCGCGTGATGATCGTCCATCGGCTTGCCACCGAATTCGATGTACGTCGTTTCCTCTGCGGGGGAGAGGGTGAGTCGGCGCAGGATCTCTTCGACCTGCGCTCGCACATAGCGTTCGTTATCGAAGAGCGTCATGGATCCTCCTATGCTTACTGTGGAGGTATTTGGAGGTTCTGTCAAAGAAAAAACTCGCCGAGAAAGGCGAGCCGTCTAGTTGAAGTGCATGTGTGCGAGTATGTGCGTGAGCAGTGTGTCGGCGGAGAGCAACGTGGTGTCGACCTGCGTAGGGATGACCCGCTTGAACACAGTCTCGATGCGCGCAAGCTCGCTTCCGGGTTCTCTCACGCGTCGATCTTTTTCGTCGAGGATGCCACGCGCTTCCAGCCGAGCGCGCCGGACGGACTCCTGCGCAGTGAGCAGAAAGAGATGGTCAGGCGCGATCAGAGGGAGGCGGTCGAGGTTGAGTACCTGCGTATCCACTCCCCGAGCCTCATGGTGGGCGAGGACCGAAGGGAACCAACGGTCGGCGATGACGTGTTGCGTTTGCAGCAGTTGGCGCAGATGGCGATCCTTGTGCAGAGCCGAGAGGACGTAGGTGAAGAAGCTTATCTCCTGGTCGCCGTCTTCGATCCCGCGTTTGAGTGTGGACGTCGGGTTCTGGAATGGGACGTCTTCAAAACGCACGGCGCGCGACCGTTCGTTGAGCCGTTCGACAAGAAGTTTGGTTAGCGTGGTTTTCCCCACGCCGTCTATGCCTTCAATCACCACGAACTTGAACGGGTATGGGTGAGAGATCATGTCTGCTCCGTTTAAGTGAACCGGCTCGCCACCATAAAAAATTTTGCGTAGAATGTCAACGTATGCCCCTATATCAGACACTCATCTTCGTCGTCGCGGGGATTGGGCTTATCGACACAATGTATCTGTCCTATCATGCCTTTACAAAAACGCCGGTGAAGTGTTTGTTTTTTCCACCAGAGTGGTGTGCAAAAGTTCAGCAGAGTCCGCAGAGCCAATTGTTTGGATTTCCAAATGCTTACGCGGGTTTGGCGATGTACACCATCATCATCGTGAGTCTTTTCTTGTTCATTCAGGGGACGATTCCGTTTTGGCCTACGACGGTGGTTGTCCTATTAGGTTCGCTCTTTTCGATCTATTTTACCTATGTCCAAGCGTTTGTCTTGCGAGCGTTTTGTACCTGGTGCGTCCTCTCAGCCATTAATTTTCTCATCCTGCTTATCGTTATTTTTGTCCTGAGAGGGTAGATAAGAATAGCTCGCGTCTATGGAACTTTTTCTCATCACGTTTCTTACCTTTGTTGCCGCCATCGTTGGGACGGTGACGGGCTTTGGCATCTCGACCGTCATGTTGCCGGTTCTGGCATTGTTCTTGCCGCTCCCTCAAGCGCTCCTGCTTGTGGGGATCATTCATTGGTTCGGGAGTGTGTGGAAGGTCGTGTTTTTCCGTGAGGGAATTGATTGGCGACTCATTTGGTTGTTTGGCCTTCCGGGAGTCCTTTTTTCCTATCTAGGCGCCAGGCTGGTGTTTGAGATTTCGTCGTCAACGCTCTCGTTTACGCTAGGTCTCTTTCTCATGGTCTACGCTTTGTTTCTCTTCACCCATACACACTTCAAACTTTCGACAAAAAATCTTCTCACCGCGATCATTGGTGGAGGACTGTCTGGATTCTTTGCGGGTATTTTTGGTGTGGGAGGCGCAATCCGTGCCGCGTTCCTCAGTGCGTTTGACCTCAAGAAAACCGTTTTTCTTGCTACAGCTGGAGTGATCGGATTCGTAGTCGACAGTACGAGACTCTTCGCGTACATGCAGGATGGCGTGCGACTTGACCCTTTTTTTCTTTGGGGGCTTCTTGTCTTCATACCAACATCCTTTCTTGGTGCGTATGTGGCCAAGAGAATCGTCGACCACATTCCTCAAAACGCCTTTCGTGTCACCGTGGCCGTCTTTTTGTTATTGATCGGATTTCGCTTTGCCTTTTTCGCATAAAAAGTAAAACCCTCCTTCACTCTGAGCTACGGAGGGCAGGGAGCCCGTACGGCTCTCGTGTTGTTCTTGTACTTAGTCGTGGGTTTTCTTTGCTTGGAAGGAACCGGTCACGACGATGTTTCCATCTATGGTGCGGATCTCGAAGTGTCCCTCCCAGTGCCGTTGATCTCCTTGTGCGCTTCCGACCACGTCGAAAATCTGGTTCCCCATGGCCCAACATCCTTGAAACATTCCATCTCTATCGAATGTGACCTTGCCCTGGCCTAGTCCTTCGATCGTAACGAGGTTGCGAACGCTCTGGATGCGTTGAATGGTGAGAATTCCTGTCGTCTTGTTCTGGTCGTAGGAAAATGCGGCCGATCCTTCCCAACGTTCGTGATCCATAGATCCTCCGTGGATGAAGAGACGACCATAGGCTATACTAAACCTATATGACAAATCAACCTCACTCCTCGAAAAGCACAGCTCGGGACGTCTTTTCGTATCTCCTCCTCATCGCCATGTTTATCGTGGGGGTGGTGAGTTTTTTGACCCTGCTCTTTCAATACATCAACATCCAGTTTCCCGACCAACTGGACTACTGGTGGCGCGACGGTGCCCTTCAAGCAATTCGTGGCGCGATTTCAGCGCTAGTCGTTTCTTGGCCAGTCGTCATTTTCATGTCGATCTTCATCGGGAAAGACTTGCGAGCCGATGAAGGAAAACAGAACATTTGGATCCGCAAGTGGCTCTTGCACCTCATGCTCTTCATCTCCGCTCTCGCGATCATCATTGACCTCATTACGCTCATCAACACGTATCTCGACGGTGAGATCACGGTTCGATTTGGTTTGAAAGTTCTTGCTGTGCTGCTCGTCGCGGCGGCGGTATTTTGGTATTACCTCTGGGAGCTCAAACGTGATCCTCGTACGTCGACGAAGATGACCATGTGGGCGGCTGTGGGAAGTTCGGTTGTCATTGTTGCGGCGATCATCGCCAGTATGTTCGTCGTGGGAAGTCCAGCCAAGCAACGCGACGCGCGCTTAGATCAGAATCGTGTCTCCGATTTGCAGACGATCCAATCCAGCCTCATCGACTATTGGCGCGACAAGGAAGCGCTTCCCGAGACGCTTGCCGCGCTTGAGGACGACATTATTGGTTATCGCAACCCAACGGATCCGGAGAGCGGGGAAGCCTATGAATATGCGGTGACCGGAGAGTTGACCTTCCAGTTGTGTGCGACATTTGCAACGGAATTAGATGGAGATGGTTTCGATCAGAATGTGTATACCAGGATTGAGGTGTATCCAGTTGGGAGTATGGGAGGAGACTTCGACGTTTGGTCGCATGCAGAAGGCCGTGTGTGTTTTGACCGAACGATTGATCCAGACCGGCTCAAGGACGGGTACGTGTACTAGTACGAGTACATGAGTGTCTGGGTTGAACACGTTTTTTTGCTCATCAAGAGCGATGTCCTTCGCATCGCTCTTATCGTTTTACTGATCGTTGTTTTCTCACATGTAGAGATCATCGCTCCAGCACAACGGGGACAGACGATCGTCGGGAGGCTTCGGAATTTTGGATATATCAGCCTATTTTTTCTTCTTGGAACAGCTGGCGTAGCCCTGTTAGCGCGTTTCTTCGACGTTCAGCCTCGACTTCTTTCTGTCTCAGGATGGGGAATGGTATTGGTTCTGCTTGTTGGACTGTTTCTTTCCGACCTTCTGTTCTATTGGTATCACCGGGCCCAACATGCGTGGGCGTGGCTCTGGCCTGTGCACGAGCTCCATCATTCCGACGCACAACTCAACGTGACAACAAGCATGCGTACGTATTGGCTCGAATATCCCATTCAGGTTTTTCTCATTGTTTTGCCGGCTCAGTTTTTTGTTGGCGTCAGTGGGCAGATGCTCGCGTGGTCGATGCTCATTATGACGTCGTGGCTGTACTTCACACACACGAATGTACGGTTGCGTCTGGGACCGCTGACGCCTCTTGTGTGTGGTCCTCAACTTCATCGTATTCATCATTCGATCGAAGCCAAACATCAAAACAAAAATTTTGCGCAATTTTTCCCGGTGATCGATATCCTGTTTGGCACCTACTACGCACCTGGCCATGATGAGTTTCCTTCCACCGGAACGTCGGCACTTGCTTCCGATGCATCGTATGCGACGACGTTGGTTCGGCCGTTCAAGCTTTGGCTTCGCCGCTAACTATGTCTCTCCTCTATCAAACAACAGGCATTGTGCTTTCAAGACGTGACCATAAAGAAGTCGATCGGTGGTATTGCGTGTATACGCCAGACAAAGGCAAGGTCGAGTTTCTCGCTCGTGGAGGACACAAACCGCTTGCAAAACTCACTCCACACTTGGAGATGACTGCCGTGGTCGATCTTCTGCTTGTGCATGGTCGTGCGTATCAGACAGTGGCAGGTGTGGAGCGACGTCAAAGTTATCATCGCATTTATACCGATCTTCCACGGTTGGTACTCGCCCAAAACGGTTTATACTTGGTCGACATCGGCACGCGCGCAGACCAAACCGATCCGCACATTTATGATCTTCTTTTGAGCTGGCTGCATTTTCTCAATAATGAGATTTCGATCTCACATGAACGCGCGGGATTTTTGCTCGGCGCATTCTCACTCAAATTACTGACGCTTGTGGGGTATCGTCCCGAGCTCAGTCATTGTCTTGGATGTCGGCAGGTGATTGCTCCCAGCGCTTATCAATGGCATGGGCTCAAGGGTGGAGTCGTGTGTACGAATTGTACTCGCGTCGACCAAGAGACGTGGTTTGCGGCGCGACCCATGAAGGATGGGGCGCTCAAGTTAGTTCGCTTCGGACTTGAGGAAGAATTTGCCTCGCACCTGCGACCACATCTGAGAGCGGAAGATCTCGCCGGCTATCACGAAGCTATTGAATCCCTTATGATTTCCCACTTTCCCGTCATTCCAGCCAGCTCATTGAGGGCGGCATGCGCCGTATGCTAAGCTGTGGAGGCTATGCATAAAATCGTATCAGACATTAGCCAACATATTGGCGAGGAGGTCGAATTGAAAGGCTGGTGTTACAATTTCCGCTCAAGTGGAAAAATTTTCTTTCTCCAATTCCGCGATGGAAGCGGAACGGTGCAGGTGGTGTACTCCAAGGCCGAGCTGCCAGAGGACCAATGGAACCAGCTCCACGGCTTGCGACTTGAATCGTCTGTCGTGGTTCGTGGAGTGATGAAAGCCGAGCCACGATCACACAGTGGGTTTGAACTCACGGGTACATTCTTTCAGCCTGTCCAGATCGCGGAAGAAGGCTATCCCATCGGCAAGAAAGAACACGGTTCGGATTTCTTGCTCGACAACCGTCATCTGTGGTTGCGCGCAGAAAGTCAGTGGGCGGTTATGCGCGTGCGCGACCGGATTATTACGTCAACGTTTAAATGGTTCCACGAGAACGGTTTCGTAAAATTCGACACGCCTATTTTGACGCCGACGTCGTGTGAGGGAACGACGGAGTTGTTTGAGATGGATTATTTTAGTGAAGAAGGCGATGCCACCAAGGCGTATTTGGCGCAGTCGGGGCAGCTGTATCTGGAGGCGGGCATCATGAGTCTTGGGCGTGCGTTTGATTTTGGTCCGGTGTTCCGCGCGGAGAAATCAAAGACGCGCCGACACCTCACCGAGTTTTGGATGATGGATGCCGAAGCCGCGTTTGTGGAGCATCAAGGGAACATGGCGATCCAAGAAGCACTCGTCTGTCGCATTGTAGAGGACGTGCTCAAGCACTGTCAGGCGGAACTCAAAGTCTTGGGTCGCGACACGGCACCACTTGAAAAAGTGAAGGCACCGTTCGTCCATCTCACGCACAAGGAGGCCGTCTTCAAACTTCGCGAACTTGGCAGTGACATTGGTGAGATGGATGACTTGGGAGCCGATGACGAGACACTCTTGACCCAACAATACGACCGTCCGCTTTTTCTCGAGAAGTATCCGGCTATCGTCAAGGCGTTTTACAT
>CAZELN010000004.1:0-7646 GCA_964513275.1 uncultured Gammaproteobacteria bacterium | reverse complement strand
GGGACGAGACGCGCGTGCTCAACAACGCTCTGCCCGCACCCGAAGGCTACGGCGAGATCATCGGTGGCTCACAGCGCGAAGACGATTATGACACGCTCATGAAGCGCATCGCTGAGCATAACCTCGATCCCAGCCCCTTTGATTGGTACCTGGATCTACGCCGCTACGGCTCAGTGCCACACTCTGGATTTGGCTACGGCCTTGAGCGCATCGTCGCCTGGACCTGCGGCCTGCACCACGTCCGCGAAACGATTCCATTCCCACGCATGATCAACCGCATTACCCCATAAGTATGAAAAACAGAATTCTTATCCGTGAACTTCAGAGTAGACTCGGCGAGACGGTGGTCGTTGCCGGATGGCTGCATCGTCTTCGTGATTTATCAAAGTTTGGATTTGCCATCCTTCGAGACCGCACTGGTTTGGTACAGGTGGTTCTCACCGCCGAACAACTCGAGAGTCTCAAGGGGTTGCAAGTCGAGACGGTGCTTAAGGTGACTGGCCAAGTCGTGAAGAAGCAATCAAAAGACCCTAATGCAAACGAGGTTGAAATTCAGGCGACAACTGTTGAGGTTCTTTCTCCTGTTCGTGATGTCGTACCAGTGGAGATCAACAAAGAGGAAGTCGATGTTCAACTCGACACACTCTTGGACAATCGCGTCGTGACCCTGCGCAATCCAAAACAACGCGCGATTTTTCGCGTGCAAGCCGCACTTGTGCATGGTTTCCGTCAATTCATGGAGTCGCAGGGATTCACGGAAATTTTTTTTCCGGTGCTTGCCGGAGCGGCCTCCGAAGGCGGTGCCGAATTCTTCCGCGTTGAGTATTACGGCCGCGAAGCCACGCTTACCCAATCCGCCCAGCTCTACAAACAGATCACGATGGGAGTCTATGAAGGCGTGTATGGCGTTTCGTACTCGTTCCGTGCCGAGAAGTTTGCGACGTCACGTCACCTCACTGAGTTCAACCAGCTTGAGTTTGAGGTGGGATTTGCGGAGTTTGATGATGTGCTCGATTACTCCGAAACCGCGATCCGTCAGATGCTCAAGACCGTCGAGGAGGAGTGTAAGCCAGAGCTTGAGTTGTTGGGTGTTCAATTGCCACCTGTTGGTGATCGCTTTCCACGCATTAAACTTAAGGATGCATTACAAGCGTACAAAGACGAAGCAGGCATTGACGAAACCAATGAGCCCGACCTCTCGCCAGGAGCGGAGAAATGGTTGTCGCGCGAATGGGGACCCAAGCACCACAACTGTGGCTTTGTAATCGTGACGGATTATCCTACAACCAAGCGGCCGTTTTATGCCCTGCGCGACCCAGAGGATCCAACCAATACCATTACCTTCGATCTCATCGGATTTGGCAGTGAGATCATCTCTGGTGGTATGCGTGTGAACAAGTACGACGACCAGCTGCAAGCCATCAAAGATAAGGGTCTGGATCCTACGCAGTTTGAGGATTACCTCATGATGCACAAATACGGTATTCCTCCAGAAGGAGGATGGGGGCTTGGGCTTCAGCGTCTTACGCAGAATATTCTTGGTCTAGAGAACATCAAGGAGGCGACGATCTTTCCACGCGACGTTCAACGACTACGTCCGTAATCAGAAAGACCGCCTCAAGGCGGTCTTTCGCTAGGTTAGGCGTTTGGATGCCCACTCAGTGGGTAACTTTGGTACAATACTCACATCTATGGCCTTTGAGGTAAAACTGGAAACATTTGATGGACCACTTCATGTCCTTTTGGAGCTGATCCAGGGGGAAGAACTGCCGATTACGGAAGTTTCGCTCGGGAGTGTGACGCAGAAGTACCTTGAGTACATGAACACCCACGAGGTGCCTCCGGAGGAGCTAGCGGATTTTCTTGTTGTGGCGACAAAGCTGCTACTCCTGAAGTCGCAAGCCATTCTCCCGATCGAGGTTGAACCAGAGGAAGATCCCTCCACACTTGCTCTTCAATTGCGTCTGTATAAAGAGTTCGTCGATGCGTCTCGCACGCTTGAGGAACGATTCGATAGCATGGATCACTCGTTTGAGCGCGCGACAGCTGATGTGGTGCGAGTAGGGGTTGGAGAAGTGGTGACAAATTTGCGTGCAGAGGATTTGTGTGAGGCGTTCTCTGGGCTTCTTAAGCGTCTTGAACCATTTTTCAAACTTCAAACGGCCGCATTGGAGAGGGTTGTGTCTGTGAAGGAACGACTTCAGGAGATTCACGAAGCCATCCTTTCACGCACGAAGATGACCTTTCGTCAGATCGCCAGTGGCGGGAAGTCAAAGGTGGACGTGGTCGTGAGTTTCCTTGCGCTGCTTGAACTGGTGAAACAGCGAGTCGTGCACGTCGTTCAATCGGGCGTGTTCGATGAGATCGAAATTAAACGTGTCGATTAGGTATGCTCACAACAACTATTGAAGCCGTCCTCTTTGCGGCAGCCAAACCAGTGAAACTTTCTGACCTACGTAAGCACTTAGATCTTTCTGAGGAAGTCGTGCGTGAGGCCATCGACGATATCGCACGTCGTTTTAATGTCGATGGTTCGGGCATTCATCTCATGGAGCAAAACACAGCAGTGCAATTCGTTTCCAATGCATCCGTCGGGGAGCGGGTCGCGAAGTTTTTGCGCGTGGAAGCCTCGGGTCCGCTCACACGCCCAAGTCTTGAGACCCTCACGATCATTGCGTACCGTGGTCCTATAAGCAAACCTGAAATTGAAATGATTCGTGGCGTGAATTGTTCGCTCATTCTTCGCAATTTGCTCATTCGTGGATTCATTCTCGAGGAACAAGACAAGCAACGCCTCCAACCTGTCTATCATGTCAGTCATGAATTTTTGCAAGCGATCGGTGTGAATCGGCTTGATGCGTTGCCCGACTATGAATCCTTCCGAACAAATGAAAAAATTGCCGAGCTCTTGAGTCGTGAACCTGAGGGCGACGTATGATCGTAAAATTATTCACACAGCTTATTCTAGCGTCTACGATTCTCCAGTTTTTTCCAGCTGATGCCGGAGAACTTGAGGCACGAGCTACTTTGCCACAGGCTCCCGTTCGGGCCGTTGATTTGTTTGAGACGTATGAGGTGATTTCACATCGATTACCTGAATCTCCGGACCGCTCGCGCGTGCCTGTGAAGGTGGTTTCGGCGAGTATGGGAGTGGTGACAAGCGCGCGCAGCGCGATTGTGGTAGATCGGGCTTCACACGAAGTGTTGTTTGAGAAAAATGTTGCCGAGCCGCGCGCCATTGGTTCAATCACGAAGCTCATGACCACGTATGTGTTTTTGCAAGGGGATCCAGATCTGGATGCTCCCGCCACACTTACGTCCGAAGATCTTCGGTACGGAGCTGAACTTCACTTGGCGATCGGGGAAACGGTGACCGTACGCGACCTGTTGAACGCAAGCCTGATCGGAAGCGACAATAGTTCCACGGCCGCCCTTGCGCGTTTGAGCGGAATGTCTCACGGAGATTTTATCGCACGCATGAATGAAACTGCGGCGGAGTTCGGGATGCAACAAACGACGTTTGATGACTCAACCGGCCTCTCTTCAAAGAACGTGTCGGTCGTGTCTGATCTTGCTATTATGTTCGATAAAATTTTGGAGGACGAGACGATCGCCGAGATTACTCAGCTTCCCCGTGCAACCATCACAGGAACATCAGGACGCAGCTATCGCGTTGAATCTACAGATGAATTACTTGGAACGTTTGTTGACCAGTCTCCGTACGACATCATCGGTGGAAAAACCGGCTTCCTCCCTGAGGCCGGGTACTGTCTTGGAACCCTGTTCTCACACGAGAATGGAGGAGAGATTATCATTGTTGTGCTTGGGTCTGAAACAAAGGAAGGACGTTTCCAAGATGTAAAGTCGCTTGCCGTCTGGGCGTACAAGACGTTTGATTGGTCCGTCTTATGATGGATGCTCTCCTTTTTTGGCTGGATGGGTTGCCGTCGGAGGTGATTGCATTCGTGTTGGCGATTATGCCAGTGACCGAAACGCGATTTGCTTTACCCGTTGCTATTTTTGCACTCCATCTTTCTCCGTGGGTGGCGTTTGTCTCAACACTTTTTGGGAATCTCCTTCCCATGCCGTTTATCTTTGTGTTGTTGACGCCAGCTCTCAAGATTATTCACCACAAGCTTCCACGTCTGGACCAATGGTTTGTACAGTGGAGAGACACACAGATAAAAAAGTTTGGGGAGAGTTACTCGAAATGGGGCGCGTTCTTCCTCTTCCTCCTTGTGGTGGCTCCCGGGCCTGGAACCGGTGTCTGGACCGCGAGTGCCTTGGCGGTGATCTTTGCGGTTGATCGACGATTGGCAGCTCTCTCGATTATTTCCGGAGCGTTTATCGGCACCCTCACCATTTTGGCGGTCACCCAAGGAGTATTCACTGGACTTCAACTTCTATGAGAATCGCGATCGATGGAACGATGCTGTGTGCGCCAGACGGTTCTCGTGGAGCCGGGATCGAACATTATTCGTGGTCGATCACGACGGCGCTTCTCCAGACAGGGGAGTCGCATGAATTTTTTGTTTCCACACCACCCGGACTCAGTCGCATTCGTCGCCAAGAACTTCTCGAGGCTGGTGCACACGTGACGTTGCTCCCTTCCTGGGGACCAAAACTTTCCTTTGTTTCACGGCACGCCATTTTGCCGATGCGATTTTTGTTGCGACGTCCAGATGTGCTCTTTTCTCCGTTTGGTCAGATTCCTCTTGGATGGCGAGGCAAGAGTGTTGTCACGGTTCATGATCTGGCTATCTACGAACATCCTGAATGGTTTCCTTCGCAACAAAGTTTCGCTACTCGGGTGGTTGTCCCAAACAGTCTCAAGCGCGCAACACAGATAATCGCCGTGTCGAGCGCGACACAAAAAAAACTCCACGAATTTGTGTCGAGTACCGTTGGGCGAGTGCATGTTGTCTTTGAAGGTGTGGATTTGAATGAGGCTTATGCCACGTTGTCGCAAGTGGATTCGACCAGTACGAGATTTCCCTTTGATCGAGAATTTGTGTTGTTTCTTGGTACGATCGAACCGCGCAAAAATCTGCTCAATGCGTTTCGGGCATTCCATGCGTTCCTTCAGAGTCGGCCAGAGCAAGCCGCACAGGTGCGGTTTATCGTTGCCGGAAAGAAAGGCTGGCACACACGTGAAGCCGAGGAAGAATGTGTGACCATTAACCATGCCTGGAAAGACGTCGAACCAACGGGGGTGATTCAGTTTTTGGGACCGGTCACGGAAGAAGAGAAGTGGAATTTGTTGGCACGCGCTTCCTGCCTTTTGTATCCGTCGTGGGACGAAGGGTTCGGGCTTCCACTCTTAGAAGCGATGGCTGTGGGAACACCGGTGATTGCTTCCAATCGCGGAGCTCTTCCTGAAGTGGGAGGCGATGCCGCCGTGTATGTCGATCCAGAAGATATTGAGGCGATGAGCTTTGCGCTCACGCAGTGTCTGCTTATCCCCGAAGGCGTACGCGAGATTCGCGAACTCGGTATCCAACGTGCCGCCGAGTTCAGTTGGGAACGCGCCGCGCAGGAGACGATGAAAATTTTGGAAGAGGTTGCTCAATCATAAAACGAGGCCTAAGCCTCGTTTTATAGTTTTGTCTGGAGATACGCGATAAGCACGATCTGCGCCATGAGGGCATAGTACAGCGGTACGTCGCCTTTGCGCTTCACGAAATAGTCGTGAAAGTAAAAGTGCAGCAGGTTGAACCAGCACAGGAGGCGTGTGCGTGTGATTTCGTATAGCCCCACAAGAAAATCAGGCAAGACGCCACCAACAATCCCCCAACTGTAACTTCGCATAGATTCGATATCGCGCGTGTTGGCAAGCATAAGCACAAAGAAGAGCGCCACAACCGCATCGACCATCACATACGCCACGGCATGTTTGCGCCGTCGTTTGTGGACACGAAAGTTATCGGAGATGCCCGTGTCCCCATGAGGAATCATATCAATGAGAAAATGCGACATGAAGCCAAAAATAAAAGCAAGCAACGGATTCCCGGTTGCGTGTCCAATAACGGCTCCCAGCGTCGCGTGGGTGGTAAGGGTCATATCTTGACGAAAGTATAGCAGAAACGTCATACTCCAGCCACCCACGTTGGGAGAATCATGGAAGATTGGGTACCTCCGACGTCACGGACGATCGGGAACGTGCAGAGGATGTTCCGTGACATCTACGGTGAGCGCAACCGGTTCCGCGCAAGCTGGAGCCGCATTTCTAACGCGATCGCTCAGGAGCTCGGAATCGTGGCGGAAGCAATTCGTAAAGGTGATCCCGATGCTCCTCGGGGGATCGCGGGACTGGGCGCCAGAATCTTCGCCCTTGCCAATTGGTTCGACTGGGATCTGGCGACACTCGTCGCGCGCAAGTACCACGGTTGCTGTCCGTACTGCCAGAGGAAGGAGTACTGTGGCTGTCCCGAGGCAGCAGAGAAGAAGCGCTTCATCGACGACGTCGATTCAAGTCTCCTCGTCTGGACTCTCGACGAGTGGCAGAGCTTCTTCGCTCGTCTCTACGGATCCAACAACACCCGGGACGGCCGGCACGCCGTCCATTGTCATCTTTCTGAGGAACTCGGTGAGATGATCCGCGCGATGCGCGATCTGGACCAGCTTAACGCTCAGGAGGAAATCGCTGACCTCTTTGCCTGGTGGCTTGGGTACGCCAACGTCATTGGGATCGAGTCAGTCTCCACGCTGATCTATCAGGTCTACACCGACCGGTGCCCACACTGCGGGCAGAATCCTTGTCCCGTGAACGGACCGTGTCTCGCGTTTTGACTTCATCGACAGGCAAGTGCCTGTTTTATTTTTATACAGACAAAAAAGAACCGAGCTTTCGCTCAGTTCCTTTTTGCGGGGACCGGATTTGAACCGGTGACCTCTTGGTTATGCTTACCACTACAGTTTTCACTGCTCCAGCCTGTGGGCCGGATTTGTAGTCTGGACTTTCCCTTATCCGTCTTCTTGCGAAGGACGGATCCTACCATCAAGTCTCTACACTTTCCCATTCCTGTGATTGGGCTTAGCTCGGGATTACCACCCATGGAGGCTTCCCCGAATTTGATAGGATTCATCCGGTCGTTTCTGACCGGATAGCCCATTGCGATATCAGATGCCAAGCGTTTCGATACTCAGCGGATTTAGGTTTCCGCTGCCGCTTGGGCGATTCCACCATGTGGATCTCGCCAGCATATCCGATGAACGGCTCAACTGGAAACACATAGAATATGTCCAGTTCCTCGATGTAGGCAAGAGCGAAGTCGAAGTCGCTTAGTGAGTAACGTTGCCGCTTCATCACTCGACGGTTCGTTTTGGTGCGGCGACAGTCGACAACGTAATTGTTGGCCGACTTGTTTAGCCACGCGCTCTTTACCTGTACTCGGACAAGAGATTTGTCGACGTCGAATACCAGATCATAGGGTAATCGATCACCGACTGGCTTGAGTACGCCCCATCCATGCTTTAACGCATGGATAATCGCGGCCTGTTCTGCCAGATCTCCTTTGAGCTTGGTGTCCATAGGAATGAACTGATTCACGATCGAGCCAAGCGAGCTGCCAGGCTGCTCTACCCCGCGAGCGATAGGATAAGGGAGAATGGATAAGGTGTCAAGAATAATGAAAAAAAAAATACCG
>CAZELN010000003.1:0-41476 GCA_964513275.1 uncultured Gammaproteobacteria bacterium | reverse complement strand
AGGACATCAGGTTTTCATCCTGGTAAGCCGGGTTCGACTCCCGGTGGGGTCACCAAAACAGACGTTCTAAGCAGAACGTCTGTTTTATTTCATAGTGGAGTTATCCATGACTTCCGCCTGACCGTCGGTCTTGGTATGACGGTTGCGGTGAAGGAGCTGCTGCAGGCGAGCTCACGATGGTCATTGGTCGCTCAATGGCCTTTACGGCAAGAGTTTGCGCTTTTGCATTGGCTTCCTCGGCCTGTTGCTTGAGCGCAGCAAGTTCATTCATTTGGAGAGCGAGTCGATCCTCCAGATGTTTGACGGTAAGTTCCAGCATGCGCACTTGTCCTTGCATTTCTTTTTCGAAAAGCACTTTTTCATGGCCAAACTGCTGGGTGAGCTGCTCGCGGATCGTTTGTTCTTTTGTGGCGAGTGCCTGTTCAATCTCATGTGGGAATTGATCAATGGTTTTTCGCATCTGTGTGATTTCTTGTTCCTGTGTGCGAATAGCCGTTTCTCTCTCTACGAGCGCTTTTTCACGCTCCTCGATTTCGCGTTTGTCACGTTCTTGCCTGAGGCGTTTTTGATATTCGTATTCTTCTCGCTCACGTTCCCACTCTCGTTTTTTGAGGGATAGTTGTTCATCGAACTCCCGTTGCTTTTGTTCGTATTCGTTTACAAGCCGTGACACGGATTCTGCGCCGACTTCGATGTGATACTGCATTTCAAGTTGTTGACGTGAAACATCAACGGCTTTTTGCACTTGCTGGAACGCCTCCAGCTGCTGTAAGTACGACAGACGCAATTCGCTCAACGACACTCCAACAAATTTTTGAAAATCTGTGCACGCCTGATCGATGCTCTGACCTGTGACTTGCTGTGTTTTTTCGACGATCTCCTTTGTTGCAGGACTCTGGATGGTCTTTCCAGCTGTTTGGAGTTCGTCCATTTTTTCGCGCATTTTTTCGAATTCCTCCAAAATTTCTTGCTTGGTTCGTTTGGCCAAAGGAAGGGTGGATGTCATATAGTGTCAGCCTAACAGTCGTCCACAATCCGTCAAGACTGACTGACGGACTCAAAAGAAAAGAAAAAAACGGCGCAGCTTGTTCGCTTTAGTGCCGTTTCGTTGAAGAGCGTACCTCCAGAGCGCGCAGGGCGTCGATTCGCTCGACATTCGTCGGGTGTCCTGCCAAGAGCATCCCTGGACTATACAGGCTTTCGTGGGAGTTTTCCGGATCAACTTCCTCCGCCTTCGTGAACAGGAGTTCCTCGAGGGAATCCACCTCTCCCACGACCCACAGCATGAACGAGTCTGCGGCAAACTCCCTCTGCCGTGACGTGAAGGCGAGCAGCGCCTCCAGAGGCCTCAATGGGAACATGAAGGCGAACGTAAGCGCGCTGCCGACCTTCCCGAATTTGCGCGGGAAAGAACAGAGGCGGAAGAGGAACCAGGCCGGTTGGGTTGCCACCAGATGGAGATGGTAATCCCACGCGTAGAAGTGGCCAAGCTCGTGGGCAACGGCTGCTCGCAGGACAGGATCTTTGTACCGCCGGAGCATAGACCGCGTCAGGAGGATAAGGGCGTCACCACGCGAAGGAGCGTGGACGATGAACGCGTTTTCTTCCTTGAGCCGACTGATGAGAATCGGCGGAATGGTTGTCCGGGTCCGTTGTTCAATCCGTGCCCGGATCTGATAGAGGCGCTCGCGCACCTCTCCGGCTGGCTCCTCGCTAAGGGTGTCTGCGTCTGGTTTCCCCTCAAGGAAGGATTGGAGGTAAAGAGAGGGAACGATCAAGAAGAACGTCCACAACACGACACTCAGCACCGGACCCAGGACCATCCAGGACATGGCACAGAGGATCGCATAGAGCCCAAGCAGAGCTAATGCGCACAATGTCGAATACCAGGTACGCCTGTGCCACATGTTAATGGCCTTTTGTCGATCGGCCTGAAACATGGTTCTCTCCAGAACTGATGGAGACTAATTGAAAATGTTCTTTCTGTCAACGGAAATGCGGTAGAATGTTCCTGTATGTTTTCATCTCTTCCTCTTTTACCTCCAGATCCGCTCTTTCAACTCACAGCCGATTTTCGCAAAGAAACCAATCCAAATAAAATCAACCTCGGAATTGGGATCTACGCGACAGAAGCCGGTCAATCGTTTGTGATGCCGGTTGTGGAGCGTGCGGCGCGTCAGATGCCGACGAATAATTTTGATTACGCGCCCATCGGCGGTGTCACAGAATTTTTAGAAGCCACTGGGCGGTTGGTATTTGGTCAGCGGTTTGATCACGCGACGTTTGCCAGCCAAGCCACGTGCGGTGGTACGCAGGCCTGCTGGCTCTTTGGTCAGCTTGCCGCGCGGGCGGGATACGCACGACTAATGCTTCCCACGCCCACGTGGGTTAATCATGTAAACATTTTTTCTTCGCTTTCCATCGAAACGTGCGCGCATCTGCGCGATGACGGATCGGTGAATGTGGAAGCCTATCAGGAGGCGATTGAACGCGTTACGCATCCGACCATCCTGTTGTTGCATGGCGGTCCAACGCATAATCCAACAGGACGCAATCTGACGTTGGATAACCTGCGACATCTCATTCCCCTGTTGCAATCACGTCCAGTCTTTGTGTTGGTGGATTTTGCCTACCTCGGCTTGGGTGAGGGAGTAGAACAAGATACACAAGGCGTGCGTCTGTTGTGCGAGGAACTCGAAAATATCGCCGTCGCGGTTTCATTCTCAAAAAATGCGACGCTCTATTGCCACCGCACAGGTGCCTTATTCGTGAAGGCACGGGAGAAGCTATTGGTAGAGTCGCATGCGCGCGCGGTGATTCGCGCGAGCATTTCCAATCCTCCGGCGTGGGGACAATATATTATGCGGGATATCTTGACTCACTCATTGAGTGAGTGGTGTCAGCACGTTGACGACATGCGTGAGAGTATCGATCGTCGACGAGAAGCGCTGGTGAGCGAGGTGCCGCTGCTCACTTCCATTCAAGACACACGCGGACTGTTTGCGCTCCTGCCTTTGAGCAAGAGGCAGATTCATGAACTGCGTGACCGTTTCGCGGTGTATCTCCCTGACTCTGGACGGATCAACATTTCAGGAATTTCCCTTCAGAAACTCGACCATCTCATTCATGCCTTTCGCGCGATTCTATGACATTATCTCGTAAGCCTGTTGAAACGATTCGTTCCTTTCTTGAGCAAGCCCTTGTGAGCGTCGGTACACCTCTTCTGCAGGCGCAACGCGTAGCGGATGTCCTTTTGGAGGCAGATATGTGTGGAATGTATTCGCACGGCATGGCGCGTTTGGCGCGTTATCTGAAAGCGATTGAGAGTGGGGAAGTCGATGTGTTTGCGCAACCAGAACTCATGAGGCAGCAGGGAGCGGTAGCACGCGTGGATGCGCATCATGGATTTGGCCAAGTCGCCGGGGTGTTTGCGATGGATACGGCCACAGCTCTTGCCAAGGAATACGGTCTGGGGATGGTGACGGTTTGTCATTCCAGTCACTTCGGCATCGCCGGGTATTACGCGTCTCGCGCCGCACCCGACATGATTGGGATCGCGATGACCAACACGTCTCCCTTAATGGTACCCACAGGCGGAAAAAAGTCTGTGTTGGGGACCAATCCGATCGCCGTCTGTGTGCCACATGAGGCTGAACCGTGGCTTATGGATTTCTCCACAAGCGCCGTGTCGCGGGGAAAAATTGAAGTCTGTGATCGCGAGGGGACGGCACTTGAGCCTGGATGGGCCGTGGATGGGAACGGTGAACCGTGCCTGAATCCGCGTCAGGTATTGGACATCCTTGCGAAACGGTTGGATGGCGGAATTGCGCCCATGGCTGGCTATAAAGGCTACGGACTTTCCGCGCTCGTGGATATTTTTTGCGGAGTGCTTTCTGGATCTGGATTTGGTTTGGACGTTGGAAAGGCTGGGCCGGGAAATGTTGGACATTGTTTTTTGGCGATCGATATTGGACGCTTTATGCCACGAGACCTCTTTGCTTCGCGCATGCAGTCGTTTTGTACAAGTCTGACACAGTCGTCAGCGCCCAATAAGCGAGTGTATTTGCACGGGGAGCTTGAATCTATGGCTCGCGTTGAGAGTGTAAAGCAAGGCATAGTGGTTGCTCCAGAAACAGATGCTTTGATGCGTCTGATCGCGCAAGAGCGGAAACTGACTTGGTAAACGGTTGACCAAAACGTCGTCTTCGCGTACTCTTCCGGCGTTATGACACGAGACGACATTCGAAATATTGCCATCATCGCGCACGTCGACCATGGGAAGACCACCCTGGTGGATGCGCTTTTGAAGCAATCCAATACGTTCCGCGATGCGGATGCGCAGGGAACAACCATCATGGACAGTAACGAGCTTGAGCGCGAGCGGGGCATTACGATTTTTGCCAAGAACGCGGCCATCGATTGGAAGGGACGCAAGATCAATATCGTCGATACCCCAGGCCACGCGGATTTTGGGGGAGAAGTGGAGCGCATCATGAACCTCGTTGATGGTTGTCTTCTTCTTGTCGATGCCAAGGAAGGCCCGATGCCGCAGACGAAATTCGTTTTAAAGAAAGCCTTGGAAGCAGGCCATCGTGTGATTCTTGTGATCAATAAGATCGACAAGAAGGACGCGCGTCCCGCGTGGGTTCTAGACAAGACGTTTGATTTATTTATCGATCTGGGAGCAACTGACGAGCAAGCGCATTTTCCTGTTTTGTATGCCAGTGCCATAAACGGTGTGGCAGGCATTGAGGCCGACATTACAACCATGAGTGATATTACGCCTCTCTTAGACGCGGTCGTCGAGCACGTACCAGGACCTTCCGGTGACAAGACACTCCCGCTCCAGATTCAGGTCGTGAACATTTTTTACGATAACTACAAGGGTCGCATTGCGGTTGGCCGCGTCATGAACGGCGTGGTGAGACAAGGGTTACAGATCAAGCATATTGATCGTCATGGGGCGCAGAAAACGTCGCGTATTACCACGTTGCAAGTGTATGCGGGACTTGGCCGCAAGGACGTTGAGATGGCAGAAGCTGGAGAGATCGTGGCGATCGCGGGCGTGGAAAACGTGCAGATTGGGGAGTCGCTCGTGGATCCCGTGGAAGGAAAAGCGTTGCCTGTTCTTCAGATTGAAGAACCGACCGGGAAGATGACATTTGGAGCTAACACCTCTCCGTTTGCGGGGAACGAGGGAGAATTTTCGACCGCTCGACACCTGAAAGAGCGACTTGAAAAGGAACTTCTCAACGACGTGGCATTGAAGATCGAAAAAGGCGAGGGCGACAGTCAGTTCATTGTCTCTGGTCGAGGGGAACTGCACCTGGCCATCCTTATCGAGAAAATGCGTCGTGAAGGATATGAACTGCAAGTGTCGCGCCCGCAAGTGATTTTCAAGGAACTGAACGATAGGACAATGGAGCCGTACGAGGCCGTTTCCATTGAGTGTCCTGAAAGTTTTACTGGAACGGTCATTGAAAAGATGGGAAAACGTCGGGGCGAGATGAAAGACATGCTTGTGGAAAACGGTATTGCCTTTCTTGAGTTTGAGATCCCAACACGCGGACTCATCGGATACCGCAGTGAATTTTTGACGGACACCAAAGGTCAGGGCATTTTGAATACGCTTTTGCTGGGATATCGAGAGAAGGCCGGTGACATTACAACGACCGGACATGGAGCGATGATTTCCATGGAGCAGGGAACGACGATGGGCTACTCGCTCACGAACCTCCAGGAGCGTGGAAGTTTGTTTGTCGGCCCTGGCGTGGAGGTGTATGTCGGGATGGTGATCGGAGAAAATTCTCGACAGGAAGATATGGAAGTGAATCCGTGCAAAGAGAAAAAGTTGTCGAACATGCGTTCCAAAGGAGATGGGGCGAGTGTGGCGCTTGAACCGCCTCGCGACATGACGCTTGAGTTGAGTCTGGAATTTTTGGGGGACGATGAACTGCTGGAGGTTACTCCAAAACATTTACGCATCCGCAAAGCGATCCTGGATTCCGTCATGCGCAAGCGAGAACAAAATAAATAAAAAAGCGGAGCCTCGGCTCCGTTTTTGAATAGTAAAACCTCGCGTGATAGCGAGGTCGTCCGGCTACTTGGTCGGGAATTGGCGGTCTCCGGCGTCGCCGCAGCCGGGCTGGATGAAGCCGCGCTTGTTGAGCGAACGGTCGACGACCGCGAGGATCACGGGGACGTCCGGGTGGTCACACTGGAGTTGATCGACCCCTTCGGGAGCGCCGAAGATGCCGACGAAGACGATCGTTCTCGCTCCTGCTTTCTTGAGCTGCTGGATGGCGAGGCTGGCACTTCCGCCGGTCGCGAGCATGGGGTCGAGCACGAAGTGAACACGAGCGCGTGACCTGGTTCTGTGCGGGATCTTGGAACCAGTGAGGTTTGGTTCGAGTGTCTCTTCGTCTCGGCTCATGGAGACATGCCAGACCAGAGCACCGGGGAGGAAGGTTTGGAACGCGGGCAGCATGCCCGAGCCTGAGCGCATGATGGGCACGAGGACAGCCGGGCTTCGGATGATCGTACCAATGGTTTCCTCCAGAGGAGTTTTCACGAGGACATCCTCAAAGCAGAGATGGTCGGCTGCCTTGGTGGCGAGCAATAGGCTTAGTTGGTGGACGGCCTCACGAAACGCCGGTGGTCTGGTTTGCTTGTTGCGCAGGCGCGAGACGAGGACACGGGCAAGTGGACTTGTTTGGGACAACACCAGACAGGACATTGATCCTCCTTTGAATGACCGCGGTTAGGCTACGTTCCAAGTGACGTTTTGTCAACGGTTGTGTCTGTTGTTTGGAGGAAAAAGTCGTTCTGCCAATGTTTCAAATTCCGTTGCCAAATGGTTTACACGCATCTGTGAGGAACGGAGGATCTCCTCGTGACGAAGGGATTTGTTCAGGATAATTTTTCTTTCCAACCAGGTCATGTGCATGTAGTTTGCGATATAGATATCGAGTCCGGTGCGGAATTCCTCAAAGTCCATTGGATGAGTCGTCAGATACGATTGGATAAATGCCTGCGCGAGAGCAAAACTTGTTTTGTTCCACGCATGGTCAAAACAGATGATCAGCGTGCTACGAGCAAGTTCATAGGCACGCGAGGCAACGCATGTTTTGTCTAAGTCAAACACGGCGTGAATACGACCTGACGTATCCCAAAAAATATTATTGTGCGTGAAATCACCATGGATCAAACAGTCGTTAGCTGGACGCAGGTTTGCCATAAACACTGCATGCTGGGTGAGAAATGAGTCTTGAATGCGGATATTACCGATCGCCATCGCGTCCACTTCCCGCGGGTTTTCAAGATGCTCAAACGCATATTCAAGAAGATGCTTTTCCGAGGTGAAAATTTCTTTATTCCACAAAGCCATGGGTTGGATATCGTTTTTTGGACACGATTGACCTACGCGATGTATGTGTCCAAGCATCCTCCCAAGTTCGCCTACTTCGTTGAAGGTCAATTCTTTTGATTGTCTTGAGTTTCCGTCTACAAACGGAAAAACGCCCCACCACGCGTCGTCTAAGAAAAAACAAGATTCCCCTTGATTCGTTTTTATAGGTTGGATGACAGGGATCCCGCCACGAGCAAATCGATCATAGGCACTAGCGATATCGTGAATGCGTCTCGTGTCCGTGGTGTTGTAGCGTTTGAGGAAGAACGTGCCACGGCCATCAGAAAATATAAAATTTTCCGTCGTGAATCCACCGCCGATAGAACGCAGATCAACAATGGACTTCATGTCATACAGCTCTTTGAGCATGCCATGGAGTCTGGTAAAGGTTTGGAATGTCAGTTCAGTCACACGTGAGCTATCTATCTTGACGACTGAGGGAAATCTTCGTACAGTCGCAGTGTCGAGTCGATGTTCTGGTCCCTGTCAGGGTACCGTGCTCCCGCGGAGGTGTCTACGTGGTTGTGAAGCAACACATGCTCGGAGGTTGCCATGGGAATGATCCTTCCCTGGCGATTCGTTCGCCAGGGCTTTGTCCCGCGTGTGGACGACTTCGGGGAGGTTGCTGGACGCATCCTCGGAATCGCTTCTCGTGAACGGGTTTTCAAGGGGGCCGCATTCGTCGGTTCGCTTGCGCGCGGTGATCTCCATCATCGCAGCGACCTGGATCTTATCCTCGTTGCGCTAGACAGGCAGTTCGATCGGGCGCAAGAGCTCGAGCGGTACTTCCTACGAGTGGCCTGTACCAGTGCTGTTCCATTGGATTCACGTCTGTGGAGCGCCTCGGACGCACGCCTGGGACGTCATGTCTACGGGCCGTCCTATCTCCAAACGTTTCCGCGTGAGGAGACACTATTCTCCGTGGGAGTGCCGTTGGGTCTGTGCTTCCGTCTTCCCACCGGGAGCTCTGTCCAACGCGAAATGGTGGAGAAGCTCGAGCACAAACTGCGCAGCACGCGTGTTCGAGCCCATGTCTTCTTTGCCAGACAGGCGGATTCCAACGCGGTCGAGTCCTGGCTTCTGAGCAATTGGGGGCGAGTGGTTCGACCGTTGCGCGTGCACATTACCATCGGGCGACGTCTGCTCTGGTGGTTGCGAGGATCGCTCGAAAGCGACGGTAAGGCGGAAGTCGTTGCCGACTTTCTGGCGGAGGATGCCTTCGCCGTGTTGCACGCCGATTACCGGCAGCTTCTCGCGATTGACTGGGAGTACGACGAGCTTCTTGCCCGTGCGCATAGGCCAACCCAGCGACGGGATCGATACCTACGCAAAGTTGGGGATCTCATTGCGGAGAACTTTCGCGTGAGCCTTCGCCTCCTTTCTCGCGCGGTCTCCCTCATCAAAAGGGCGACATCCTGTGCGGCTTGACCGCTCACTTCACGGCCCTGCAAAGCGGGGCATTTTCATTGCAGAGGTCTATGAGGTCAGTTCTCTCTAGAGATATGCGTGTATTAGCCATTGAAACCAGTTGTGACGAAACATCCATCGCCGTAGTCTCTCTCGCAGACGGCGTTTTTACGATCGAACAGAATCTTACTTCTTCCCAAGCCAAGATTCATGCCCAGTATGGCGGTGTGGTTCCCGAGGTGGCGGCGCGTGAGCACGCGGCGTGGATTACACCGCTCTTGCAAGGGGTTGGAGTCGCCCATGATGGAGCGGGGATCAATGCGATTGCTGTGACCGCAGGACCGGGATTAGTGCCTGCGCTGCGGGTGGGGGTCGAGCTGGCGAAAACGCTCGCGTGGGTGTGGAAGAAGCCACTCGTCGCCGTGAACCATCTTGAGGGACATATCTATTCTGTGTGGCTCTCATCTGGGACTCCTCATGAGACGCCACGATTTCCAGCGTTGTCTTTGCTTGTCTCTGGCGGCCACACCGAATTGATCCTTATGCGCGGTCACGGGCAGTACGAATTGTTAGGTATGACACGGGACGATGCCGCGGGAGAGGCATTTGATAAAGTCGCCAAGCTTTTGGGAATGCCGTATCCGGGTGGCCCACACATTTCAAAAGCCGCTCGCGATGGAAATCCTGCGGCGATCAACTTCCCTCGCCCTATGATTGACTCCGGAGATTTGGATGTTAGCTTTGCAGGATTGAAAACCGCCGTGCGCGTGTACCTCGACAAGGTCTCCCCCCTTCCCAAGGGGGGATTAAGGGGGGTTGCCATTGCAGACATTTCAGCAAGTTTCCTTCAGGCCGTCGTGGATGTTTTTGTGGCGAAAACGCTCGATGCCGTTGAGAAGACTCACCCATCTTCCGTGATTCTCTCGGGTGGTGTTTCGGCCGACCGTCATTTGCGCGAGACACTCAAGTCACAACTTTCCAAGTACCTTCCATCGATCACGTTTCATGCCCCCGATCTTTCACTGACAGGAGACAATGCGGCGATGATCGGCGCGGCAGGACTCATGAAGGCGTGCCGTGGAGAGTTCGTTGATCCGCTCACACTCAAGGCGGATCCAAACCTGCGACTCGTTTGATATGACACACACAACACGTACCGAAGAGGAAACAAAAAAAATTGCCGCAGAGTTCACTTCTCTGCTCAATGGGGGAGAAGTTGTGTTCTTGCAGGGCGAGCTCGGAAGTGGCAAGACGACCTTTGTGCGTGGTGTGGCTGAAGCGTTTGGGTTCCACGAGCCGGTGCGCAGTCCGTCGTTTACCATCGTGAATCGGTATCCCGTCGATCACGCAAAGATCAAACAAATTCTCCACGTCGATTTTTACCGCATCGAAGATCCGTCAGAGATTTTGCCGCTTGCCTTAGAAGAGGAAGTTGGTCGTGCGGATACCGTGACGTTCATTGAGTGGCCGGAGAACGCGCAAGGACGTATTTTTCAGCCCTTGTATCGCATTCAATTTTTGACACAAGGCGATGTTCATTCGATTACTCTCCTTCCCCTGCCACGCTGAGGATTTCTTCCACGGTCGTGAGTCCATCGAGAACTTTTAAGATTCCATCTTGTTGCATGGTCGTCATCCCTTGTTGTTTGGCGAGCTGGCGAACCTGGTATTCAGAGATGGATTCGGACAAGGATGCCTTGATCTCCTCGCTCATGGTTAAAATTTCGTAAATACCGACTCGTCCTTTGTATCCCGTGCCATTGCAAACAGAACATCCCTTGCCTTTGTAAAATTTCCATGCGGATTCTGGCAGGGCTTTTTCTCCGGATGCTTCTGGGATTTCTGAAACGACTTTTTTGACGAAGGTGAGTTCCTCTGGCGCAAGAAGTATTTCTTCCTTGCAAGCTTGGCAGACTTTGCGTACCAACCGCTGTCCAATAATCGCGTTGAGCGACGGGGCAAGCAGAAACGGTTTTACGCCCATGGAGATAAAGCGGGGAATCGCGCCAGCCGCGTCGTTGGTGTGGAGTGTGGAGAGCATCAAGTGACCGGTGAGCGCCGCGTTGATTGCGACTTCGGCCGTTTCAAGGTCACGAATTTCTCCCACCATGACGATGTCGGGATCTTGGCGCAAGATCGATCGCAGCCCTCCGGCGAACGTATAGTTTTTGGAATGGTCGATTTGAGATTGGTTGATGCCTCCCAGTTTGTATTCGATGGGATCCTCAAGCGTAATGATTTTGACGTCAGGCGTGTTGAGTTTGCGCAAGATGGCGTAGAGCGTGGTCGTTTTTCCCGATCCTGTTGGTCCGGTCGTCATGATCATGCCATGAGGTTTTTGGATTTCTTTGAGGAGTTTTGCGGCAGCTAGAGGTCGATACCCAAGCTGCTCAAATTCCACGTTGATCGATCCTGGTTTCAAAATGCGCATCACGACGGATTCGCCCCAAGTGGTGGGAATCGTCGAGACGCGCACGTCTGGATCTCCCTCTTTGAGGAAGATCGTAAAACGGCCATCTTGGGGACGATCCGTGACGTTGATTTTGAGACCTGAGATGAGCTTGATGCGTGCCACAATTTTTTTCCAAAAATCGTGGGGGAGGGACGCAACGTCCTGAAGCACGCCGTCGATACGGAAGCGCACGGCGATTTTTTCCTGCTCAGCTTCCACGTGCACGTCGCTGGTTCCAAATTGGAGTCCCGCAGCCATGATGATCGTCATGATGTCCGTGACACTCGCGTGACTCATCACTTTTTGGATATCGGCGTACTGGGTCAATTGGCTCTTAAATTTTTCGAGTTCTTCGTCCGTCACCTTCACCCCTTTCACGACCTCCTTTATTTTGGGAAGCGTATCGTACGCTTTGATGGCGACGCGGTAACTTTCTTCGGAAATATGGTACACGCCACCATTGGCTTTATGTCGTTCTTGGAGTTCAAACAAGAGATCTGTGACAGCACGATCTTTGGGATTGAGGGATGCCAGACGAATTTCCGAGCCGGTAAATAAAAAACAGACTACTTTGGCGGCCTGCGCCCGATCTTGAGGAATGAGCCGCAGCGCTTCTGGAGAAATAGGAAATCCCTTCAGGTTCACATAGGGAACTCCAAGTGACTTGGCCTGCGCCTGCGCCTCCATCTCTTTTTCTTTGAGACGGACGTCATGCATTTTCTCCTCAAACTTCTCAACGGCTGAACGGTCGCCAAGTTTTGATGGAGCTTGCGTGGCAGCGTTTGCTCCTGTGTACTTCAGGAGATCTTCGATGCTTTGGATATCATTGGGCATAACAAAAACCAGAGATGTTCGTCTCTAGTTTACCAAGAATCATAGTTACTTTACCAGCGAGTGGATCTGCGCCAATCGTAGAATTTTCGAGAAGATTTTTTTTCCGTGTGTCTTGTGCAAACTGTGTTTGTAAAAGCTGTACCAGGCGCTGTACTGGAAGGTGACGCATGCGCCGCCGAAGGCCAGGACGAGCGAAAGGATCAAACAGGCCCAGACGACGTTGAACGTCAGAAATAAGGAAAGCGAGCCGCTTGAGAGGATGAGAACGTACAGCACCGAGTAGGGGATGAACAATAAGAGGAGCGGGAGGAAAAAAACGGCTCCGGCGCCCAGAACGATCAAAAAGAGAATCGTGGCGTATTCAAATGTCGCCAGCCAGTGTTTGGCGAAGAGCCGTACGCTTGTGTAGATAGCATCCAACGGACGGGAACCGTTTTCGACCGTGTCCATCAACGCCAACATGTAGATGATGTTTACGATGAGGGTGGCGGGAAGAAATACGAGCATGAGCACAAAAAACAAGATCCCATGGAGAAGACTGGTCGAGACGCTGATAAGCAAGAGCGGGAGGGTCATGAGTACGGTCAGGATCAGCATGAGAAGTTTGTTGAGAACCGCGATGAGAAAAAGACTCCACGCGTGCGTTCCTGCTTCACAGCGCAAGGCGTGTGGATCTTTGGGAAGGCGTGAGCGAATGCCCAAGATAAGCGCTCCTTGGGAAAGGGTGGCGATGACGATCAGAAGCATTCCCGCCAAGGTGAGGGCGACAAGAAGGAAACTCGTTCGTTGTGTGCCAAGAACATCTAATTGATTGAAGTAGCTTGCGGCCACGTCATACCCGATGAACGAAGCATCGGAAAGACGTTTGAGGAGCGATTCCGTCTGTTCCACACGTTGGAGCGATCGCCACATCACATCCAAAATACCACCGGTAGAAATAAGCGCCGCGAAGATACCAAAAATCCACAAGCTTTTTCGCTCCCAGGTGAGACGCCAAGCGTCACGCAAAAACGGGCGATACAGCGTTGTAGATTTTTTTGCTGACATATCCTCCTTGAGAACCGTTACGCCGCTGGGGTGGCGAGCAGAGCCTCGAACGCTTCTTTCTCAATCGTTTCCTCTTCAAGAAGTTTCTTCGCAATCTTGTCCAGCGACAATGTTTCTTTGCGAATTATATCACGAGCGGTCTGCATGGCGCTATTCACGAATTTTTCGACTTCTTGGTCGATTGCTTCGGCTGTTTTTTCCGAGTAATTTCGCGATTCGTGGATTTCCCGACCTAAGAACACCATCTCTTGGCTATCACCGAATACGCGCGGACCAAGCGTTTCACTCATGCCGTAGCGCGTGACGATTTCGCGGGCAAGACCTGTGCATTTGCGTAAATCATCCGAGGCACCCGTTGTCACATCACCAAAGGTTTCTTTTTCCGCGACGAATCCGCCCAGCATCATGGCCATGTCATCGATGAATTCCGCTCGTTTGTGCAGGCGCTTGTCCTGTGAAGGGAGTTTGAGCGTATAGCCGCCAGCCATGCCGCGGGAGATGATAGAGACTTTGTGCACGGGATCACAATTGGGGAGCAGATGGGCAACCAGAGCGTGTCCTGCTTCGTGGTAGGCCGTAACTTTTTTCTCCTCCTTGTTCATGACATAGCTTTTGCGCTCAGGTCCCAACAGAACCTTTTCAATGGAATCAAGCGCGTCCTCCTGCGTAATCTTGTTATCATTGCGCCGCGCGGCTCGGATGGCGGATTCGTTCAAGAGGTTCATGAGATCCGCTCCGGAGAATCCTGGCGTGCGCTCCGCAATCCGGCGGATGTTTACGTCTGGGGCAAGGGGTTTATTTTTGGCGTGGATGGCAAGGATGGCCTCACGGTCGTTAATATCGGGCAAGTCTAGGACGACGCGTCGGTCAAAACGACCTGGGCGTAAAAGGGCTGGGTCAAGGACATCGGGACGGTTGGTCGCGGCAATCACGATCACGCCAATGTTAGGATCAAATCCGTCCATCTCAACCAAGATTTGGTTGAGGGTTTGCTCGCGTTCATCATGGGAGCCGCCAAGTCCGGCGCCGCGCTGCCGGCCAACCGCGTCTATTTCATCGATGAATACAATGCACGGTGCGGATTTTTTTGCTCGCGCAAACAGGTCACGGACACGACTGGCGCCAACTCCTACGAACATCTCGACAAATTCCGATCCGCTGAGGTGATAAAACGGGACACCGGCTTCACCGGCAACCGCGCGAGCCAAGAGTGTTTTTCCCGTTCCAGGACGACCCATCAGCAAGAGACCTTTGGGGAGTTTGGCACCCAAGTCAGAAAACTTTTTTGGATTCTTTAAGAATTCAACCACTTCCTGAAGCTCGACTTTTGCTTCTTTATCACCCGCGACGTCCGCAAAGGTAATTTTTTGTTTGGTGTCTTTGATTTCACGCGCGTTGCTCATGCCAAAGGACATCGCCTTGTTGTTGGCGCCTTGCATTTGGCGCAGCATGAACCAAAAAATGAGGATCAGCAGGAATAAGGGGAGGAGCGAAGGGAGAATGACGCCCAAAATATAGGAGCGTGTTGAACGATCCTTGACCGTGATATCCGCAGCCTTCAGCTGATCGGAGGTGATGCCATAACTGATCAGCTCCTCGGAAAGGGAAACAGAAGACTCCTTACGAGTCTTCTGTGTGCGGCCGTCCGTCAACGTGATGGTTATTTCGCTTCCTTCGATGTCAATGCGCTCCACGGATTCCAGCTGGATTTCATCCACAAGTGTGGTCATGCTGATTTCCTCTGGTTTGTTTCCGTTGAGTGTATAGCCAGAAAAAAGAGCGGAGATGAGGAGGATGGCGACGAGCGCGAAGATGATGTTTTTTGAGAGGGGTTTCATACAAAGGGCGGTGGATCGTGTTATTGGGTTGATTCCTCTGGCGTGGGTTCAAGAGCGGGTTCCGCTTCTGGTTGCTGTGTTAACGCCTTTATGGAAAGTCCTAGACGATGTTCCTGCGGTTCAATCGACACGATTCTGAATTTCATCCGCTCGCCTTCTTTTCCAATCTGCGTGACATCCGAGACGGGCTTATCCGAAAGTTCTGACACATGGGCGAGTCCGTGGATTTCCGTGTCTAGTTCCACAAAAAATCCAAATGGATTTACTTTGAGCACGGTTCCTTCAACGATGTCTCCGACATTGTATCGCTCAGAAACATGTTCCCAAGGGTCACGTATGAGTTTTTTCATGGAGAGGAAAATTTTGCTTCCTTCAATCCCGATGATTTCTGCTTTGACGGTTTGGCCGATCTTGAGTAAATCGCGCGGATGGTCGATTCGTTGCCATGCGATTTCAGAAATATGAACAAGCCCTTCCAGCGCGCCGAACTTAATGAACGCGCCAAAATCTGCCAGGGCGGTCACCTCACCTTCAACCGTATTTCCTACTTTAAATTGCGAAAGCACATTTTTTTGCTGGTCTTCCCACACGGCTTTTTCTGAGACGATTAACTTTTCATCAGCTTCGTTGGCGTCGATCACACGTACCTGCATCTTCATGCCGACGTAGCTTTTGAGCTTTTCCAAAATTTTATTTTTGTCCCCGCCGCTCACGCGTGGATAGTGGTCGGGAGAGAGTTGGGACACAGGAAGAAATCCGCCGACGGTTCCCACTCGCACAATAAGTCCGCCTTTGTTGGCCTCCACAATTTTTACATCGATGGTTTCTCCGGTCGTAAACAAGGTGCGGATATCTTCCCACGCTTTTTGTTGTCCAGCGAAGCGGAAGGAAAGTTCGATTTCCCCATTCTCGTTTTCTAACTCCATGACCGTAGCCTCGACGTGCGTGCCAGGCTCGATATTTTGGTATTCGTTGGATTCTGCAAACAGTTCCTTTCCTCGGACCACCCCGGTGGCAATGCCGTCCAAGTCGATGCGGACTTCCCGTCGACCCGTGCCGATCACGGTTCCTTTTACGACGTCTCCCACCTGGGGAAGATTCAGGTATCCACCTTCAGTCATGAGTGTTTCGAATTCGGATGTCTGGAGCGCCTGTTGTGTCATATAAAAATAGGCCGGCAAGCGATCCAGGCTTCGCTGGAGGACTCACACGGAATTAGGGGAATTAATGACTCGGCGAGTGTAGCAGATAGCCAAGGAATGTCAATAAATTGTACTTGAACGATCAGGGGGTTGCTGGTATGATCTCCTCGTTATCTTTAGCCTATCGTTCTTGTATGCCACATCCACACCAGTCCATGCTTGATGAATTTCAGTACGCGATTAAGCACTTTGTTCAAACGCTTCCAGCAGTCATCTAAGCAGAGGCTCAACGTCTCCACGATGATCTTTCTAAAAATGATGCGCTCGATGAGGCCGCGATCAAACAGGCGTTCTACACGATTGGGATTAAGGAATATCCCTATCGTCGCGCCTACCAAGAGCTGACGAGTTCCTCAGCCGAGGAGATGCTCAAAAGAATGGTGCTTGAGCATGTAGATGAAACCGTGAGGGGCGTCATCAAGCCGCATATCGACGCGGGTGTGAGTCTTGAAGAACTGGTTTCCAGCGACCTGTTTACCGAATCCCTCGATGCCAAGCAGCGATATCAGGTTGAGGACGGCATCTTGGTCGCCAAGGATAAGCTCGCTGAGATGTTGAAGAGCCGTGTTGGAGAGCAGGCAGAGCAGTATCAGGCACTCGTGGACAAATGGACACACGAAGCCGGGAAAATTCAGGAAGCGATCGATGAACTGCAGCAGCTCGCGCAGGGAGGCGACGAGATTCAACAAGCAGAGATCAAGAATAAAGCAGAGCGCTTCCGTGAAGGGTTTCTCGTCACGGAGCCGGATCCAGAGCTTGAGATCGTCAAAAAAGAAATCGAATATTGGAAGGACACGTTTGCGCAAGAAGGGGAATAAGTATGCAAATTTCTTGGAACGGATTTTCGTCTTTTGAAATCAGTACCAAAACCGCTGTCGGCGACGTTCACATCGTCACTGACCCGTACCAAAATTCAACAGGTCTTCGATTTCCCCGGACGCTTGAAGCTCAGATGCTTCTTATTTCCCATAACGAAGAAGACGCGAATAATCGTGAGGCTGTGATGGGAAGTCCGTACGTGATCGATCTTCCAGGTGAATTTGAAGTGGGAAGCATCTTTGTGTTTGGTATTTCCGCCCCGCTCAAACGGGAAGAGAAAGGAAGAAAGATACCCAATTTGATTTTCCGATTGGAAACGGAAGCCATGCGTCTTGCGCATGTGGGGGCGCTTGACCGTCCGCTCGCAGACGAAGAACTGCAGAGACTTGAAAATATCGACGTGTTGATGATTCCCGTAGGCGGTGGGCGCGTGATGGATCCACACGTCGCCTCAGAAGTCATTTCTCAAATTGAACCTCGGGTCGTCATCCCGATGACGCACGCGATTCCCGGAATGAAGGAATCCCTTGGCAGTGTGGACGCGTTTTGTAAAGCGTTTGGGACATGCCGTCGAGAAGAGATGAATAAATATAAAGTGACCCGCAAGGATTTGCCGGAGGAGGACATGATCATCATCTCCCTGACGCGTTAGGTATGCGACCTTCCGTTTTCAAGCCTCGGTCACTTCGCCCGATGAGTTCCACTCAGCGACGGTGGTTCTGGGCGTTCATGGGAATAGGAGTCGTCGTGATTTTGTTGGGCTGGGTGATGACCATTCGCGGACTTCGTGTAGAAGTGCCAACCATCCAGTCGACATTTTTGGAAGGAGTTGACCGCGCGGCTGAAAAGATTCAAGAAGCGCAACTTGATCCAACCCAAGAAGTGAGTGACGTCACAGACGCATTAGAGGCTTTTCAAGACGGATACCAAGCAGAAAAACAACAACAAGAAACACTCTCAGAAAGCGCATCCTCCTATGAGCAAGAAAACATCACCCCATGAAGAGCCTGAGTCGCAAGATGTACAACGAGAGTCTGTCGTTTCGCAAAGTTTGGTGACAGAAATGCAGACGTCGTATCTGGATTACGCCATGTCCGTCATTGTCGGACGGGCGCTACCGGATATTCGAGACGGTTTGAAACCTGTCCATCGCCGCATTTTGTATTCCATGTGGCAGACCGGTTTGCGCAGCAGCGCCAAATTCAAGAAGTGTGCGGCCGTTGTCGGAGACGTGCTGGGAAAATACCATCCGCACGGAGACTCCGCGGTGTACGATTCGCTTGTGCGCATGGCGCAGGATTTTTCCATGCGCATGCCGCTGATTCGCGGTCAAGGGAACTTTGGATGTTTCACACAGGATACAAAGGTAAGGCTGACAGATGGACGTGACGCTGATTTTAAAATGCTTGTCAACGAACACGCTTCAGGAAAGAAAAACTATACCTATACAGTGAATTCAAAAGGTCTTGTCGACATTGCCGAAATTCAGCATCCACGTCTTACAAGAGAAAAAGCGGAGCTGGTAAGGGTTGTGTTAGATAACGGTACGCAGATTCGTTGTACGCCTGATCATAGGTTCATGCTTCGTGATGGGAGCTATACCGAAGCTCGTCAATTGCAAACAGGTCAGTCACTCATGCCACTTTATACGAAGTTGTCCGAAAAAACTGACCGACTGAATCGTGAAGGTTACACGTTGATTCTCCAAAATAAGACAAATGAATGGGTACCAGTGCACCACCTTGCGGATAATTTTAATTTGACGCACGGCACTTATACAAAATCGGCAGGAAGAGTTCGACACCACAAAGACTTCAATAAGCTCAACAACAATCCGGACAATATTACTCGATTATCATGGGGGAACCATTGGGAGATCCATTATAAGCATGCATCCAAACAGCATGAAGATTCGGAGTACCGAGAGCGAATTGCGCAAGGTCGCCGCGCGTTTTGGAATGATCCTGAAAATCGACTACGACAGGCCGAGCGTATGTCCAAACGTAATTCTGATAATTGGCAAAATGAAACGTACCGTGCGGACAAGGCTCAGCAGATGAGCGAATTCATGAAAGATTTTTATCGGAAACATCCCGAGCAAGCAGAGGCTTTCGGTAAAAGAACGAGCGCGCGTCTCAAAGAACAGTGGCAGGATCCGGAATACCAACAGCTTATGCATGCTCGGATTGTAAAGGGAAATAAAAACCACACGTCAAATACGACGGGAAAATTGAAGTTTTTAGAGATCAGTAAATACACACTTGATGTCTGTGGCGAATTGAATGCGGATACGTATGAGTTATGTCGGTTGCGTGTTTATCCATACGGAAAAGCACCACTTTGGCACACGGGTTTGAAGAACTATTTCCAAAGCAACTCAGAATTAGTGTTGCAGGAATTGAACGGTAACCACAAAGTCGTTCGTGTGGAACCAATCGCTGAACGTGAGGATGTGTATGACCTTACCATTGATGGCACACACAACTTTTGTCTTGCCGCTGGAATCTTTGTTCATAACTCGTTGGATGGGGACTCAGCCGCGGCGTATCGATACACGGAGGCGAAACTTGAACAGGTGAGCGAGGAACTCCTCATGGACATCGAGAAGAATACCGTTGACTTCATGCCAAATTTTGATGGCACGCACAAGGAGCCAAAAGTCTTACCAGCGAAACTTCCCAACTTGCTCATTAATGGGACGGTCGGGATTGCGGTGGGCATGGCGTCCAATATCCCCCCCCATAATCTTACGGAAATTGCGGATGCCGTGTTGCATCTCATCAAGAATCGGGATGCGTCTATTGACGAGCTTTCCCACATTGTTCAGGGTCCAGATTTTCCAACTGGCGCGATCGCGTATAACCAAAAAGATATTCAAGCCGCGTTTGCCACTGGCAAAGGAGGCGTGGTTGTGCGTGCGAAGACGGAGATTGTAGAAGACAGCAAAGGAAATTTTTCCATTATCGTGAGCGAGATTCCGTACCAAGTGAATAAGAGCAATCTGCTCATGAAGATTGCGGAAAATGTCCGTGACAAGAAGATCGAGGGGATCCGTGATTTGCGCGATGAGTCAAGTAAAGGGGCTGTACGCATTGTGGTTGAGCTCAAGAAAGACGCGTATCCAAAAAAAGTGTTGAATCGCCTGTATCAAACCTCGCAACTCCAAGAGACGATCCATTACAACATGCTTGCACTCGTGGATGGAATTCAACCGCGTGTGTTGAACCTCAAGATGATTTTGGAGGAGTACGTAAAACATCGTCGTGAAGTCGTACGGCGTCGAACCGAGTTTGATTTGACTCGAGCAAGCGATCGCGCCCACATCTTGGAAGGGTTGCGTATTGCCATTCTCAAGATCGACGAAATTATTAAGACGATCAAAAAGAGTAAGGACAAAGATGAAGCCCGGGTCAACCTTGTGAGTAAGTTCAACCTTTCTGACCGTCAAGCATCGGCGATTTTGGAAATGCGCTTACAGAATCTCGCCAACCTCGAAACGTTGAAAGTGGAAACGGAGCATACGGAAATGCTGAAACTTATCGAAGAGCTTGAATCGATTTTGAAGAGCGAGAAAAAAATGATGGCCGTGATCGCCACAGAGGTGGAAGAGCTACGGGACAAGTACGGAACACCACGCCGTACGCAGATCGTAAAGCATGGGATCAAGGAGTTTTCCATTGAGGATGTTGTCCCGGATACACAAACGGTTGTGATGATCACCAAGGCTGGCTACATCAAACGCATCCCACCAGACACCTTCAAAACGCAACACCGTGGCGGCAAGGGAGTCGCAGGGCTTACGACCAAAGAAGACGACGTGGTTGAGCAGGTGTTCACCACAACGACGCACAAGGATCTCATGTTCTTTACCAACCGCGGCCGCGTGTTCCGCCTCAAGGCCTACGATGTTCCCGAAGCGTCTCGCACGGCGAAAGGCCAGGCGATCGTAAACTTCCTGCAATTGGCGCCAGGGGAAGTGGTCACGGCGTCGTTTTCGCTCGACGGGATGGAGAGCATGAAGTATCTCCTCATGGTCACCAACCAAGGCACAGCCAAGAAAGTGGAACTCGACCAGTTTGAAAATATTCGTCGTTCAGGGCTCCTCGCGATTAAACTTGTGGATGGCGACAACTTGCAATGGGTGAAACCAACAACCGGCAAGGATGAAGTGATGTTTGTGAGCCGTCTTGGTCAAGCGATTCGTTTTAAGGAAACGGATATTCGCGCGATGGGTCGCAATGCCTCAGGAGTCCGCGGCATGAAGCTCAAGAGTGGTGACCAGATTGTTGGTATGGATGTGATTGGGCAAAGTCGTTCCAAAAACGGGGATCAACTTCTTGTCATCATGCATGAAGGTTACGGGAAACGCAGTGAGATTAAAGAATACAAAGTGCAGCGACGTGGCGGATCCGGAATTAAGACCGCGAACATTACCAAGAAAACGGGGGAGATTGTGAGCGCGTACATCGTGCCCTCGGACGATGCCCGAGACCTGTTTGTCGTTTCCGAAGCTGGACAAGTGCTGCGATCACCTCTCAAGTCCGTGTCGGTTCTGGGTCGCGCCACTCAGGGTGTGCGCATTATGCGCTTCAAGAAAGAAAAGGACACGGTTGCAAGTGTGGCACTGATCTAAAAGAGTGTTATAATAAAGTCATCGGCCATCTTATGGCCCCTAACTTATTTGTATGACGACTCCAGCAACGTCACACGCAGTCCGTGTTGCCGGTTTTTTCGTGCTCTTGTACGTCCTTTGCCTTGTCTGGCCGAAAGTGTATCCGTACGGTGCCGACGTGCTCGCGCACCATCTGCTCTCGCTGAAACTTTTATTCCCAGGGTTTCAAGGATACGGCATCGGAAGCATCGTGTGGGGCGGCGTGTTGAGCTTTGTGTATGGCTTCGTTGGCTCGGCGATTTTTCATGCGTTCCACAAGGATTGCTGCAAAGGCAAATAATATGGACAACAAACTTATTCTCGGCGTTCTTATCGCCCTCGTGATCGGCGGCTTCGGCGGATACGCCGTAGCGAACTCATCCAACCCGTTCTCAACGGACTACATGCGCACATCCGCCTCCATGATGAGCGACAACGGCTCTAGCATGATGCAGGCAGGAAGCATGATGATGACGGCCGGTCAGATGATGATCGACAAAGGCGGGACATACAACGATCAGGAAATGATGCAGCAGGGGCAGGAGTTGAATGAAAGCGGAAGCATGATGCAAAGCAATGGACAGGAGATGAACGGACGCGGCGGAAGCATGATGCAGATGATGGGACAATAACGTTAGCTAACGAAAGTTTATGAAATTTTCACAACTGCTCCATGTCTTTAGTGTGGCCTTCGGATTGATTGGCATTGGTATGTCTGCCTTCGCGGTGCTCGTCTGGCCGACAGATGTCATCTGGTTCGGTATGACGAGGGAGATTATGCTGCTGTGCTCCATCACGTCCCTTCTCGCTGCCATTTGGATTCAAGCCGCGACCATTCATCACATGATGCTTGAGAAAAACGGAAAATGGCTATAGTCCTCTACACCCTGCTTCTCTTCGTTGGGCTCATCGTTACCGAGGAGATCTTTCACCGCTATCCGCGATTTTCGCTGGCGTTCTTTTCCATTGTGTCGGCGGTGCTGTTCTCCTGTTGGATATTGCTGTTTGACGCCGTAGATTGGTTTCCCTGGGCGAAGGTATTCTCCATTGCAAGCGGGATCGCCGTCCTTTCTATTTTTAGAACCACAAGGCTTGGGAAAGACACCAAACTCGTCCAATGGGTGACGTATGCGTTCCTTGCGGTGAATATCCTCGAAGCGGTTGTCAGGGATGCGTCGTCCGGCGGGATCGGAAATTATCTCAACGCCGTCGCCGGTTTCTTGCTCATCGCGACGCTGGAAAAACTACGCACCGTGCACATCGACAGGATCGGGAAATTCAAGGACTTGTATTGGAGCGGAATGACCTTGCCGTGGATCATCGGGTATACGCTGTGGAATTGGGCGTTCGTTTATCTCAATTTTGGATTCCAATCTTCCGTGGCACACATCGCCGTACTCGGATCTGCCTTGGTGATCGGTTTCGTGAACAAAGACCGCTGGCTTCAGGCCAGGGTTTTCACGCTCGGTATGTTTTTCGTCCTCTTCCACTCGTTCCCACACCTGAATACCAGCCCTGTCACAGACATACCCAGTGAACAGCTCGGACTATTCGTGTCGCTGGTTCCATTTGGATTTATGATAACCTATGCGATTATTTGCTTGCGAAGAATAAGAGTTTTCCCGGCGCGGCTATAAGTGCTCCGTAATTTTGTCGGATTAGAAAAGCAGCCGCGAGGACTGCTTTTCTATCTGCCGGAGTTGGCGGAGTTATCCCGCCGCCATCACCACGCTCACCCTTGCTAGCAAGATGAACGCAATAGTGAAGGTCACCGTCATAACCACAGGGGCGAACGTCGAGATCCAATTGCGATGGTTCGGGCGGAACCGACGCAGAAGGATCGAGTTGGACACCACCGACACCGAGCTGAGCGCCATAGCAAGACCGGCAAGCTCCGGACGCAGCACGATGCCGAGGCCGATGAAGACGCGGGCGGCAATCGGGATACCAATGACGTTGTAAAATAGCGAGAAGAACAGGTTCTGTTTAATCTTTCCGAGCGTCTCACGACTCAACTGAATGGCGGAGACGACATCCTGGAGATCAGACTTCATGAGGACGATACCACCCGCTTCCATAGCCACGTCCGTGCCACTTCCCATGGCGATGCCGACGTCCGCCTGCGCCAACGCTGGAGCGTCGTTCAAGCCGTCGCCGACCATGGCGACTTTGATTCCTGTCGCCTGAATTTTCTTCACTTCGTTTGCCTTGTCTTCTGGCAAGACTTCGGCGCGGATGTACTGTTCCTCAATCCCTGCCTGACGCGCAATGGCCGAGGCCGTGCGCATGTTGTCGCCGGTAATCATGTAGACCGTGAGACCCATGCGCTTTAGAGAAGCAACTGCTACTGGCGTGGTCGCTTTGATGGCATCGGCCACGGCAATGATGCCGATCACCTCATTCGCGTTCGCGAGCAACATCGCCGTTTTGCCTTCCTCCTCCAGTCGTCGCATCTTTCGCTCCAAGCGATGCGCGTCCAATCCGAGCGTTGCCATCAGCTTTCTATTGCCGAAGTAGTACGTCACGCCGTCCACGTCGCCGCGCACGCCGTGACCGGGAACGGCTTGGAAGTTCGCAACCTGCGCCGAAGTTAGCGATTCTTCCTGCGCATACCGGCAGATTGCCTCGGCGAGTGGGTGCTCTGACTTCGCTTCAAGCCCGGCCGCAATTTCCATCACTTCGTCCTCATCGTGCGATCCTACCGTGAGCACGTCCGTCACCTCTGGTTTGCCTTTGGTGAGCGTGCCTGTTTTGTCGAAGATGATCGCGCGTACCTTACATGCGGCTTCCAGTGGTTCGCCGCCCTTAATAAGGATTCCATTTTGCGCGCCCTTACCGGTCGCCACCATAATTGCCGTCGGCGTCGCGAGACCAAGGGCGCACGGGCATGCGATGACGATTACGGCCGTGAACGCCATCAGCGCAAAACTAAGCGTCGAGCCGAGCAGGAAAAACCAAACGAGGAACGTGGCGATCGCGATCAAAATCACTGCCGGAACAAACTTCGCGGAGATGCGGTCGGCGAACGCTTGGATCGGGGCGCGGGAACCCTGCGCCTCCTCGACGAGACGGATGATCTGCGCGAGCACCGTTTCCGAACCGATGTTGGTGGCGCGGAACTCGAAGCTGCCATTCTTGTTCACTGTCGCACCAATAACTTTGTCGCCGGGATGCTTTTCAACAGGAATGCTTTCGCCGGTCAGCATGGATTCGTCGACAGCTGAGCTTCCGTCAACGAGGTTGCCGTCAACCGGAACTTTCTCGCCCGGACGGACGACGACGATGTCGCCCTCCACGACGTCACCGATCGGAACGTCGAACGGTTTCCCGTCGCGAAGCACGCGAGCGGTCTTGGCCTGCAAGTCCATGAGCTTGCGAACGGCGTCGGACGTCTGTCCCTTGGCCTTGCTTTCAAGCCACTTGCCCATCAGCACGAAGGTGATGAGAAATGCCGCCGTCTCGAAGTACAATTCAGGTATCTTCTCGCCACCTACACCAAGGACGGAATTATTCGTGAACGCATAGACGAGGAAATTCACCACGCTGTAAATGAACGCCGCGCTCGTGCCTATCGCGATCAGGCTATCCATGTTGAACGTCCGCATACGCAGACTCGACCACATCCCTTTGTAGAATCCCGCGCCAAGGAGGATTTGTACCGGAGTCGCAAGCACGAGGGAGATGATGCCGACAAGCGGGAGCAGGAACGCCCGTCCCGGAAGGAACGAGAAAAAGTCGAGGAACATGAAATAGAGCATCGGCAGAGACAAGATGGCTCCGATAATGAATTTGTTCCAGTACGACTTGATTTCCTGATGTCGTCGGGCGCGCTCCTCGTCCGGATTCGCGCTGCCCGCGATTCCAGCGCGATATCCGGCCTTCTTCACCTGCGCGATGATCGCGGACTCGTTGGTCTGTCGGGGGTCGAAGGTGACGCGAGCTTTCTCCGCCGCGAAGCTCACCTGTGCGTCGGCGACACCTGGCAGCTTCTTGATACTCTTGGTGATCACTCCCGCGCAAGATGTGCAGTGCATGCCGCTCAGCATAAACGTCGCCTTCCTCTCGTTTTCCGGCTCAGCCGTGTGACGGACGAATACGTGTTCTGTCGGAATCTTAATCGTTGGCGATGTCAAAGAATCGCGCTGGAGGAAAGACGCAATGGAACGCAAAGAGTGTGCGATGTCCGCCAGAGGTTCTTCTGCGAGTATTGTTTCTCGTACGGCATCATACCCGGCGGTCTTGATGGCAACCAGAATCGCATCGTCAGCAACGTCATAACTCATCGTCACGTGACAAATGCCGTCCTTAGCGTTAGTCGAGACGTCGCTCACTCCAGGGATTTCCTTGACCTCCTCGTTGATAAGCGTTTCGCAGGACGCGCAATGCATCCCGGAAACGCGGAATGTTTTATTCATACATGTAAGGTTAGAATGCGACCTCGTAGCCCTTAGCCTTCAGCACTTCCGTGATGACGCTTGGATTGATCGGTTCCGTCGACGCGACACGAGCCGCGCCGTTCGAAAGTTCAACGGACACGTCCGTGACTCCGGGTAACTTCCGAAGCGCCATCGTAGACAATTTAATGCACGCGTCGCAGGTTAGGTTGGTGATGGTGAAAGTAAGTTCACGCATATGAGGTTATTCAACAAGAATAGTTCCGCGATACATCCCCATCGAGCAGGAATATGGGATGGATCCTTTTTCAGTCGGGGTGAACTCAATGACGTTTTCGCCTTTCTTCAGGTTCGTGCGGATTCCAAGAGACGGCACTACAATGCTCGAGGCGCAGGTGAATGACGACTCGGACGTGATTACCCAACGTACGGGAATGCCCGCTTTGACGCGCAAGGTCTTCGGGGAATAGCCGGAAGCGGATTGGGTCATTTTGATAATTTGGACGTCTTCTTGTTCAAAACCTCCATTAGCTGGGGTGTAGTTGAGTTCCTCCGTGGGTTGTGAGACAGGAAGAACGGCCATCGCGCTTTGGATGTTGTAGACACCGAAGACGATAACAATGATGCCGACGACCGTGTAGAACATTCGCGCCGCCGTTCCTTTCATGATCGACGAAAGTCCGCCGATGCCGAGAAGTGCGGGAGCCGTTCCGAGCGCGAACGCGCCCATGACGATGGCACCCGTTTTGAAGTCACCGGTACTAATCGCATACAATTGCATCGCTTGGGTGAATCCGCACGGCAGGAAGAACGTCAGCGCTCCGGTGAGCATTGATGCCTTGTGACTATATTCCTTTTGGTGTTCGGAGAGACCGAGGAAGCGGGCGACTGAAGACGGAAGCGTGAATGAAGTTGTGGAGATGCGCGGGGAAAGGTTCGTGAGTTTAATACCAAGCACGATCATGACCGCACCAACGGCGAGGGTAAGAATGCCAAGAACGCTGCCCGAGATTTGCAGGAATCCACCAAGGGTACCGAGCAGGCCGCCAAGGAGCGCATAGCCGAGCACGCGACCGGCGTTAAAGAACAGATGCGGGCGGAACTGCTGCCACGGCGTCGCTTCAGGATGCAGCTCCGCGTGTCGGGCGGCGACCCCGAGGATGAGTCCGCCGACGAGCGCCATGCAGGTGGAGACGCCAGCGACCATGCCAAGAAGCAACGCGAAGGTTGTGGTGACATCTTTCTCGTCGAGGGAGAAGTCCAAGATCCCGGTGCCACGCAAGGCATAGTAAAAAATGACAAGGAATATCGAGCCGAAAATGATGTACCGCCAGTCCGTGGCGTTCTTCGTGATCCAAGGCAGCTTGCCCGGCTCGCCGACTTCATATCCGGCCTGTTTCACGACATTTGCGATTTCATTCTGGCTTGGGATGTCCGAGCCGTGATTGATGGTCGCGCGGCCTTTGCGAAAGTCCACCTTCACTTTCGTGACCCCCTGAACTCCACCAATGGCGTCCTCAAGAAGTAACTCGCAGGAGCGGCAGTGCATGCCGCGAATGGGAACGATTTTTTGATGCATAAAAACAAACGACAAAATTAAGACTGAGCCTTAATGAGCATCGTTTGTTATTCGCGTTTGATGATGGTTCCGATCAGGGAAAATGGTTGGTGAGGAGGCGAGTAGCTGCGTGTGGTTTGTGCCGATTTTAAGTAAACAATCTGCCAAGAAAATATTTCGCGCGGAAGGTCGGCGACGAGAAAGTTGACGGACGTTTTCCCGTGATCCGGGGCCGTCGCCTCAGTATCATGTTCCATCCGCACGGTTGTGCAGCATCCGGGTTGCGTCTTGTCGCCTTGGTCTTCGACAACAGTCATTGAGTGGTTGTCCAAATCATCGATGGACATGACTTGTTGGGTCGGCTCCATCGCGCCAGCCATCGGTACGCCAAACAACATGCTCAAGCACACGCCGCTCAACGCGACGGGGATGAGGAGGAAGCGTCCGATAATTGGTGCGAAAGCCGATAACATATCTACCGACGTTTCAATTTATATACCTTGATGATTTCGTCGACGGCCTTCTTTTCGTTGCTCTTCTTGATCTGATTGACGGCGCAGGTGCTCAAATGATTCTCAAGGAGAATATCCTCGACGCCGGAAAGCGCCTGTTTGACGGCGGAGGTCTGGGTGATGACATCGATGCAATACGCGCCGCTTGCGATGAGCTCGCGCAGGCCTCGAATCTGACCCTCGACAATATTGAGACGACGCAGGAGACTTTTGGCGTTTCGATTTTCCATAAAGTTGCGTACATCATATACCCTCTGGGGGTATGGTGCAAGGAGGAGAAAAAGGAATGGAAATGTAGAAATTATTGACAGAAAATAATCTTTTTGTTACCATCGCCACCGTTATTTCACACCTATTTTTCTATGCCAGTACCAGCACGTAGACACTCACGATCCCGCGTTCGCCGACGTCGAGCTCATGATGCCATGAAGCCTCAGAATGTCGGTGTTTGTACCACCTGTCAGGCGCCACTCATGCCGCATACGGCGTGCAAGAACTGCGGGACTTACAAGGGTAAACAGATGGTCAACAAGACTCGCGACATGAAACGTGAAGCCAAGAAAGCCGTCTCTGCTCACGATCATCAGACGCATGACCATGGAGAGACTTCTGAGTCTCAAGATGAAAAAGCATCGTAACCCGATGCTTTTTCTGCTATAGTATTCTGGCTTGAGACGTTCTTTTGTTCTTTATCTTTATGTCCAACCGCCATCTTTCACGTACGATTGCCTTGCAGTCGCTTTACCAATGGGACTTTCTAGGCCAGCCGGAAGGCAAACTTCCGGAAATTATTGCGTTTAACCGTGAGGAGTTTGCTCCCAAGTTTGACGACGAGGGGTTTATTGGAGAGCTGGTTCAAGGTGTGGTGAGTCATCGTCCAACGATTGATGAGACGATTGTCCACTTTGCTCCAAATTGGCCGTTGGATGCCATCACGGTCGTTGATCGAAATGTGTTGCGACTCGGCATCTTTGAACTGAAGTTTCACGAGCGTATTCCCGCGAAAGTTGCGATCAATGAGGCCATTGAACTCGCCAAGGGATTTGGCGGCCAGGCATCTGGTCGGTTCGTGAATGGCGTCTTGGGTGCCATCTATAAAGACATGGTCGCTCGCGGTGAAATAAAGGAAGTAGACAAAAATGTTCATCCACTAACCCCCTAACCACCTATGCCTAAAGAAGACTATTCCGATCTGGAACAAACCCTTGGCGTGACGTTTCACAATACCGACACGCTACGCCAGGCGCTTGTTCATCGCTCGTACCTCAATGAACATCCTGATTTTCCCCTTGGCCACAACGAGCGACTTGAGTTTCTGGGTGACGCCGTACTTGAACTGGTTGTGACAGAGCATCTGTACCAGAACTATGAGAATCCAGAAGGCGAACTCACGAACTGGCGCGCGGCGCTCGTGAACGCGGAAATGCTTGCGGGACTATGCGCGAAACTCGGGATTGAGCCGTACCTACATCTCTCCAAGGGTGAGTCCAAGGATAAAGATTCCAAGGCGCGTAAGTATATCCTCGCCAACGCATTTGAGGCGATTATTGGAGCAATTTATTTGGATGGAGGTTGGGAGGCAGCCAAGGAATTTGTTAACACACGCGTGTTGTGTGAGCTTCCAAACATTTTGAAGAACCGTTTGTATATTGATCCAAAGAGTCGTTTTCAAGAGGCCGCGCAAGAACATTTGGGGATTACACCATCCTATAAAGTTTTATCCGAGACGGGACCAGACCATCAAAAACAATTTGAGGTCGGCGTGTTTCTGGGGAAGGAGCAAGTTGCGACCGGAATGGGAACGTCAAAACAAGAAGCACAGGTCGCGGCCGCAGAAGCCGGCATTGCGGCTAAGAGCTGGTAATGTGCAAGGACTCACAACACAAGAACTCAAGACATTAAAATCCTTGAATTCGCCACGGCGGGTTCAGGATTTTTTGAATCAGATGCCAGCGAATTTTTGCGATGATGGCGATACCATGATGTCGCCTCGGCGGGTCCTGAAAGCGAATCGGGCTCATTGTATGGAAGGGGCGCTCTTTGCTGTGTGCGCGTTTGCGCTTCAAGGACGACGGCCATTGCTGTTGGATCTTGTTTCAGTCCGCGGAGACGATGACCATGTGGTCGCATTGTTTCAGGAGCATGGGCGATGGGGGGCGGTTTCTAAAACTAACCACGCCATGCTGCGGTACCGCGAGCCGGTCTATCGAACGGTTCGTGAACTTGCTGTGTCCTACTTCCACGAGTATTTTCTTGATGATGGACGCAAGACACTCCGTTCTTTTTCACGCCCCGTTGATCTCACTAGGTTTCACCGACGAAATTGGATGGGGGATGAACAAGACCTGTGGTACATCGTCGATGCGCTTAACGCCGCGCCGCACACCAACATCCTTCGTGCTGGTCAAGGAAACACGTTACGTCGGGCGGACGAGATCGAAATTACAGCCGGCAAACTTACACAATGGAAACAAACAAAAACACCCTGAGCGAGGTTGTTTGACGACCAAGTCGAAGGGTGTCTTTGTGGTGCGTCGGGTGGGATTTGAACCCACGGCCAAGAGATTAAGAGTCTCCTGCTCTACCCCTGAGCTACCGACGCGCGAACGGCAACAGTATGCCAATTCAATTGACGTGCGTCAAGATTTTGGGTAGCCTTTGCGCCATGCGGCCGTAGCTCAGTTGGATAGAGCATCTGTCTTCGGAACAGAGGGTCGGGGGTTCGAATCCCTCCGGCCGCACCAGAGAAAAATCGATCAGTTTGTACGGGTCGGTTTTTGTTTTCGATCAAAATTAATAGGCTCACCTTTGCACCGTACGTGCTTGGGTGAGCCATTGGCGAGCCGATCAGTAGCCGTCGCGGCGCTGCTTCTCGTCGTACTCGCGGAGGATCCGCTCGGAGTGGGCGCGGTAGGCGGGATCCGTCCGCATCTTGTAGGAGTCTCAGATGCAGAAACCCGCGAACCAGATCAGGAGCGCCAGCAGGAGGAAACCGAGCATCCCGCAGAACGAGTCGCTCTGCTCTGCGGTGCAGCCCCATAGATTGCGTTCACATGTCCGCGCGGCAGAAGTGCGTGGTCAAATTGAACAGCGTTTTAGTGTGCAGGCTTTGCGAGATGAAAAAGAAATGTTTGAAAAGGCTTTAGACAGGTATAGGGCTTCTGAGGAACGAGTAGGCCAGATGGCGGATCCAGTCAGACGTCGGCAAAAATTAGGTGAGCTTCGAGAACTTCGAAGGAAAGATGAAGCTCGGTACATTGAGGTGTCGGATGTGTTGAAAAATATGGCTGCATAAAAAACACCCGCGTCCGAGTCACGCAGAGATATTTTTTGTGCAAGTCACTTCCCGTTGACAGAGTGAGTGAGAGAGTTGACGTCCAGGCGATTGTTTGGCATGCTGGCTCACTGGCTCAGCTACGGCCAGATGGAATCATCGCAGGAGGACACATGAATTGCTATAGCTGTACCCATGTCTCTGGTTGCCAGGATATCACCAAGCACATCAGCTTGTGCCTGAGGTTTAAACCCCTCTGTTGCGAGCAACCCATGGAAATCGCACACGTCTCGCTCAAAAAAAAGAGACGTGGCTGGCGGTGTGCCATTTGCCAACACGGGTACGACCTTCCGCTTCCCATTCGCTTGATAGAGGTTCTTGGACAGATCAGACACATGAAACCCAAGTGACACTCGCTCGACCCTCGGTCGAGATTTTCTTTTTGTCGAAAGTGAGTCGATCTGGTAGGATTTCTGCATTATGCGTTATTCTCAACTGTTCGGAAAAACGAGCAAAGACGCCCCACACGATGCGGACTCTGCCAATGCCCGACTGCTCACACAGGGGGGATTTATTAATCAGGTCACGGCTGGTGTGTACACGTACTTGCCGCTGGGACTTCGCGTTCTCACCAAGATTAAAGCAATCGTCCGCGACGAAATGAACAAGCTAGGCGCGCAGGAAGTGCTGATGCCCGCGTTGCATCCGCGTGCGCTTTACGATGCCACGGAACGTTGGGAAAAGATCGATGTCATGTTCAAGCTGGAAGGCGCGGGCGGAAAAGAATACGGACTCTCGTCGACCGCGGAGGAAGTGATTACACCACTCGTAAAAGCTTATGCCCATTCGTACCGTGATTTTCCTGTCGCGCTCTACCAGATCCAGGACAAGTTTCGTAACGAGCCGCGGGCAAAGTCTGGACTTTTGCGAGGACGAGAATTTTCGATGAAGGACCTCTACAGCTTCCACCTCACGGAAGAGGACTTCCTCGAGTTTTACGAGAAAGCCAAAGCGGCGTATCTGGCAGTGTATCGACGCTGTGGCCTAAACGCGATTGTTGCGGCCGCATCTGGTGGAGTATTCACGACCAAACACTCGCACGAGTTTCAGGTTCCCACTCCCGCTGGCGAGGACAAAATTTATATCGACCGCAAGACAGGTGAGGCGATGAACAAGGAAATCGTCACAGAAGCCGACCAAGAGAATGAAGAGAAGTACGAGATCGTAAAGTCGATTGAAGTGGGAAATATCTTTCCGCTCGAATGCCGATTCTCTGACGCGTTTGACCTGAAGGTTTCGGGATCCGATGGGAAGCACATCGATATCATCATGGGTTGCTATGGCATCGGGCCATCGCGAGTTATGGGTTCGATTGTCGAGGTGCATCATGATGAGCGCGGCACGATTTGGCCTAAGAGTGTCGCGCCATATCATGTGTATGTGGTGTCGATCACAGGCAAGGATGAAGAAGCAAATAGCCGAATTGAAGAGACGGCGACGAGCCTCATCGATGAACTCGAGGACGCGGGCATAGAGGTGCTTTGGGATGACCGCACGGGCGTGAGCGCCGGCGAGAAGTTTGCGGATGCGGACCTCATCGGCATTCCGTTGCGGCTTGTTATTTCGACGAAGTCACTGGCAGAAGAATCGGTTGAGTGGAAAGAACGGCATGAAGAACAAGCTCGCCTCGTGAAACTCGAGGACGCTGCCGTGCGGGTACATGAATGGCTCGAGGCACCTGAAAGACTTACCTCACATGTATAAAAAATCCGCCAGAGGTTTTTCAACGTAGCGGCGTAGCCGTGGACTACTCGTCTTCTTTCAGAAGCTGAGCGATCAGCTCTTTCTTCCTAGACATGAGACTTTTGTATTCCCAATTGTGTTTCCAGGATGAGCGGTAGGTCGTCCATGGAGGAGCTTCCTTGTCACCACCCATTGCAACTATGTAGTCCCGTTCTCGACTGGCTACCAACGCGGCAAAGAACCGTTGTGCCCAAGCGCGGTCGCGTACAGGAGTGTGAGCGGTTTGACCTTCGGGAAGGAGCAGCCCACGTGCTCTCAAGATACCGAGTAGGCTTTGATGGGCCTCTTCGCTGTGCTGTCTGTGCATTCGGGTACACAACGCATTCTCTGCCTCCTGAAGTCTTGACGTCGAGACCTTAGAGTCGTCCTCGGCAAGATAGACGCGTTCCAGGATAAGACGGCTTTCGTCAGGAAGACGCCTTAGCTGATCCAGGACACGCTCCCATTCCTGCTTTCGCACAAGAGTTGTTTCTGGATCGATGGTCTCCTCGTCTTCGTCAGGACCGAAGACCGTTCGCCATGCATCGCCAACCTTGATGCCAGAGTTGACGGCATTGACCAATGCTTGTGCATCTTTGCAACAGGAGCCTTCATCTTCGTGCAGACGGTTTAGGCGCAGGAGCGCTGTACCCGCCTGCTCTGGGTAGAGCGTTTGGATCCAGCTTGTGAAGGCTGTGGAGCTGTAGATCCCGCAGTATTTCAGGAGGGCTGAGCCCCAGCCGCCGAACAGCGGGTGGTCGAACACGGTTCGTCGAACTCGGTCGTAGCGGGGGAGCTCTTCTGTGATGACGAGTTTGGACTCAAGAACCGATCTGATCTGTGCTAGCGAGGTAGGATCCAGCCTAGGCAATTCCACACCATGAAGTACCGTCTCGCTTTTGGCGTCCACGTTCCGGATGGGTGTATGGCGGCGTTTTCTGATGATCCTGATTTTGCCAACGTGCGCAGGCGGCTGGTGGAACAGGGGTTTTCCAACCCACGTCTCGTGCATGCTGATGCCGAACACGACCGAAGGGAGAACCGGATCGCGCGGGAGCCGTTTGGGCACGATTAACCAAATCGATGCTTCCGCATCCCCGTCCTTTGTGAGTGGACGGAAATACTTCTGCTTGCTTCGAACCAACGACAGCGACAGGTAGAGATCGATGAGCAGCTTGCAACGCCTGGAATCCCATCCACGTAGGAGCACACCCACGTTAATGAGTGTGTCGATCTTTCCAGTTTCGAACTCGCGCAGCAGGCGTCGTCGCTCGTCGGGATCCGTATCGCTCAGGATGATTTCAGGCCGAGATGTTCCGGCTGGGCGGTTGTTCATGAGGTAGGTGTGCAAGTCGTGCGCCTGCTGTCGAGTGGAGCAGCAGATGAGTGCGGCTCGCGAGGCGTTGTCTTCCTTCTGCCAGCGCACTTGGCGGCATGTCTCGAAGACCGGACCGCTATTCATGAGCCGAGCCATTTCTTCGCGGTCATAGTCTCCTTGTACCAACCGGACGCTGGAGGCGTCGACGTCTACCACCTGCGCCCAGACCTTGAATTGGGCCAGGAGCTTGAGGCGGTAGGATTCCGACAGCGAGATCTCACTTATGAGTTTGGGATAAAACATCGCCAAGGCGCGGCGTTTGTCGTAGTCAGGAGTGGCTGTGAAGGCGATACGGACGCAGGATGGATCGAACGCGCCGCGGAGCATCTCTTGTCGGATTTTGGTCATGGACTCATGTCCTTCATCGGAGAAGATGAAGGTGACGTAGCGTAACCAATCCGGCACGGTTCCATTGCGATGCATCCAGACCAATGTGTCGTACGTGGCGATGGTGATGCCACGCGAGTGCGGCCGTTTCTCCTCGCCCGTGAGCACCCCGATTCCCACGGTGGGCAGCTGCTGTTGCAGCTTTTCTCGGTGTTGATCCACCAGTGACAACGTCGGAACCAGGATGAGCGCGGTCGCGCCACTTGCGCCGATGATCTCGCCCATCAGGATGGTTTTTCCTGTACGGGGAGGTTGGATGATGCGCGCCATCGGAGTGGTGAACGTCGGATCCTTCTCCAGGTTCTCGCTGACCGATCCGAGGAAGGCAGTCGTCTTTCGGAAGACATTGTCCTGATCATCCCGACGGTCGATGGTCGTTGCGATTTTTCCGGCTTCCGACTCCGTTGCCCTCAGAAGATGCATAGTCGCGTTGCGGATCGTGGTGACCAGTCCATCGTGGTCATTTGCCTGCGACAGGAGATCTGTGCTGGAACGCTGACCTGTCGCGTCGGTTCGTGTGACGCGAACGACCTCTCCTGCGCGTTTGCGCATGACGGTTCGGCCGGTGTCCGGCGCGTTTCCCATGGACTCTCCAGGTTGAAAGGAGCGCAGTTAGCTCCATGCCAACTGACCGACAATCCTAGCATTTTTTTGGGAATTGTCAATGGAACTGTGGAGTTTTGCATCGGTCTCCCATCTGGCCGGTGATGTTCCTGGGTTTCATGGCCGCGGCTTCTTCCAGCCGCTCACGGAGAGTTTTGTCCAGCACCGGGTGCACACGAGCTATCGCGCCACGTTCGGCTCGCTCCAGTCCTTCTTGGGACGGATCGGATTCGCCGTGGTGCCGCTCGTGGTATGGCTGTTCATTGCGGACAAGCCCAACACACCCGCGACCATCAGCCTGGTCTGGATCATCTGCTTGATTGTGCTTCTCTTAGGCGCTACAGGCTGTGGCTCACTCGGCCTCGCGAAGGCTAACTCAAACAACTCAACCTCTTATGAGGAAGGGTTGTTTTTTCAATGCAAAATCCGCCAAGCGTTGGCGGATGGAAGCTAGTCCTCGTTGTAGCGAGGGACGTATGTGTGCTTGCGGAGTGCGCAGTCTCTGTCCCTGCATTGCCGCTTGTGGTTGCGGTTGTGAGCCGAATGGAGTTCTGTCGTGCGGGTTAACATCCAGGCCGTTGCCGCCTCTTCCGTGGCGAACGCGGCAACGAGGCGTGTGTTCACACGCGAGGTCTCGCGTTCCTTCCCGTCGGGAGAAAGTAGGAACACATTGAACGGGATCGGACTGGTGTCGTCGTGGCATTGCGTGAACCAAGTGACGAGCACGCGATTTTCCGGGAACGCCGTTTGCCGCGTGTATTGCTCATCTGGAACACGAGAGATCATGAGCCCGTCGAACAACTCTGTGATCTGGGCGAGATGTTCCTGGTCAAACCAGAACGGCGATCCGGCTGGCAGGTATGTCACTTGGAAGCCCATCTGCGAGAGCCTGACTCCAGGCGCGGCCGGGACGACGGCGAACTTGGGTGGCGGGTACGGCGTGCTGAAGCCTCGCATGTAGCCTTCGCTTGAACAGATCACATCAAGTTGGATGATGCCCACCCACGCGCGAGCCGTTTTGCGAGCTCGTTGCCGGTCGCCGTATTTGATTTCCCACTCGGCTTTTGTCAACGCCTGCGCGAATCCTCCGCGCGGTTTCACAGGCTCGTCATGATTGGGATCCGACATGATGACCTCCTTGTCCATACTATATGATTGAGTAGAAAGAGTCTTCCATGCCACCTGTTGTCGATTTCGTCGACACTTGGTAGTCTCCTCTCCGGAGGTTACATGACTATCGATCGAGATCCTTGCCAAGAACCAATCCGCATGCGGATGCGCATGCCAGACGATTGGCACTGTCATTTCCGTGAGCCAGGCGATCCGCGCTTTGCGCCCACGGTCGCCTACATTGCCCGACAGTTCGCACGCGCCACCGCGATTGGGAATACCGTTCCGCCGATTCTCACGGCCAAGCAGATGATCAGATACCGCGACGAGATCCGCCGGGCTGCGCAGGCCGCTGGGTTCCAAGAGTTCGAGCCGATGATGGTACTCATGGCCTCACCGGACACCATGCCTGACATGGTTCGAGACGCCTTTCTCGCAGGAGCCTACGGCGTGAAAACCATGCCGGCTCACGGCACGACCAACTCCGCGCACGGCATTTACGACTACTCTCATCCACTCTTCATCGACGGTTTACGGACGGTTCGTGATCATGGACTCGCGGCTCTCTTCCATGCGGAAGTGCCTGATGGACGGATTCCTCTGGTGCGCCGCGAACGGGAGTTCATCCCGATCCTTGATCGGATCCGTGAACGGATTCCTGACCTCAAGATCTGTGTGGAGCACATCTCTGATGCACAGATGGTTCAGTGGGTGATGGATCAAGGTGATCTCGTGGCCGCGACGGTCACGCCCCACCACATGTACGTCACGGCCCTCCAGGCCGACCGAGATCCACATCTCCAGTGCATGCCGTACCCCAAGAGTGTTGAAGACGTGCTCGCAGTGCGCAAGGCGGCACTCTGGCACCCGCGGTTTTTCTTCGGCTCGGACAATGCTCCACACCTACGTCCAACCAAGGAACGCACGGTTCCACCTCCAACCTTCGGCGTCTTTACGGCGCCTGTGGAGGTGGCCGCGGTGGTCGAGATGTTTGAAGAAGATCACGAGCTCCCAGCCGTGGAAGGATTCCTCAGCGAGCGCGGTGCGCGCTGGCACGACCTTCCTCTCAACGAGGGCGAAATCGAACTCGTCTGGCTGCCATGGAATGTACCGCAGGTGATCGATCTAGGCGGCGGCAACGAGATCGTTCCTTACCTGCATGGGCGCACGCTACAATGGCAACTCGCCAAATGAAAACGCAAAGCAGGCCTCGCGGCCCGCTTTTTTCTGTTACACGTTTCGTTTTCCTTTGAGGGTATCTTTCAGGGCTTTTCCAGCTTTGAACTTTGGCACGAGCACCGACGGGATCTCGATCTTCTCGCTGGGGTTTTGAGGGTTCACGCCGATACGGCCTTTTCGCGTGCGGGAGCTAAACGTTCCAAATCCAGCGATCGTGACTTCTTCTCCATGCGTGAGGGCACGGGTTACGATTTCTTCAAACGCCGCAATGAAATCTTCTCCAAGTTTCCGAGAGATTTCCAATTGTTCAGCGATACGGTTAGCCAATTCTGCTTTGTTCATATTACTGTGAGTGTAGCAAAGAAACGGCTGGTTGTCAACCTTATTTCGCGTACTCAATCACACGTGTCTCGCGGATGACCGTCACCTTTACTTCTCCTGGATACGAGAGCTCTGCCTCGATCTTGTTGGCGACGTCTTTGGCGAGTCGGTAGGCAGTCAAATCATCAATCTTCGTTGGCTCCACGAACACGCGTACTTCACGTCCCGCCTGGATCGCGTAGGCTTTTTCGACTCCATCAAACGCAGAGGCGGTTCGCTCCAATTCTTCCATACGTTGGATGAATTGTTCGAGCGATTGCTTACGTGCGCCAGGTCTGGCTCCAGAAATCGCGTCGGCCGCCTTCACGATCGCTCCTTCGATGGTGCGTGGACGGTCTTCGTGATGCGCGATTGATTGGTAACAGAGTTCTTCTGGGAAGCCGAATTTTTTCATGATGTTGTAGCCGATTTCTGGGTGTGCCCCTTGCATGTCGTGGTCAACGGCCTTTCCGATATCATGGAAGAGACCACCTTTTTTGCAGATGAACACATCCGCGCCGAGCTCCTCGGCAATCATACCCGCGATCGTCCCCACTTCAATGGAGTGCATGAGCGCATTTTGACCGTAACTGGTGCGGTACTTCATGCGGCCCAGGATCGAGGTGAGTTTTGGATCGATGCTGGATACGGGAATACCGAGTTGATAGAGCGCGTCCTCTCCCGCCTTGCGCAGGTCCTTGGCGATCGTCTTCTTGGCGTTGAGGATCGCCTCTTCAATACGAGCTGGGTGGATACGGCCGTCCTTGATGAGCTCATCCAGTGCGCGCTTGGCTACTTGGCGTCGGATCGGGGAGAAACCAGAGATCGTGATCATGTTTGGGGTATCGTCGACAATGATCTCCGTTCCTGTGAGCAACTCGATCGCCTTGATGTTACGACCTTCTTTTCCAATGATGCGTCCCTTCATTTCGTCATTCGGAAGCTCGACCGAGGTGGTCGTTGTGTCGGCACAAACGGTGGAGGCGTAGCGGGTGAGGGCGAGTGACAAAATTTTTCGAGATTTAATTTCGAGCTGCTCTTCTGACTCTTGCTCGAGTTTACGCAGGCGGCTCATGAGCGCTGCTTCCGCATCGCGTTCAATCTCGGCAAGGAGTTTTGCTTCGGCTTGTTCGCGGTTGAGGCTGGCAATTTCCTGGAGTTTCGTCACCTGCTCTTCGCGGATTCGTACGATACGATCTTTGATCTCATCGATCTCTTTGGTCTTTTTCTCAAGCATCGTTTTCTTATCCTCGATTTCAACGAGCTTCTCGTCGAACATCGTCTCGCGTTTCTCGAGCCGACGCTGTTGATCTTGGATGTCTCGACGGCGCGAAGCTTCGTCTTGCTTCGCTTCGTCGATGATTTTTAGAGCTTTTTCCTTCGCGCGCAGGAGCGCTTCTTGTTCGCGCGTCTTGGTTTCAGCAAAGATCTCTTCCTGTTTCTTTTTTGCTTCAGACAGGATCGCTTCGGCACGAGCCTCGGCGTGGTCTGCCGACTTTTTGGCCTGAGTCTTTCGGATCACGTAACCGGCTGCTCCTCCTACAAGCAAGGAGAGCACGGAGGCGATTGCTAAATAGGTAGTAAACATAAAACTTCTCTGCTCTTAGAGAAGCTCATGATGGATCCAGATTTTCACGAAAACGCTTTACAACAACAAACCTTCCTGAATGAAGGTGTTAAGGCTTGGAACAAACCGTTCGAAAGCGACGAAGGTCATAATCAACGCAATTTCGTGGAATCTGTGAGCTTCCGCAAGAGGAACAATCATTAATTTCGCTGAAGCTCAAGTTAGCACCATGAACCGCTTTTTGTCAAAGCGAAGCAAGAAGCGTCTGAACAGGGATGATGGCGCTTTCCACACGGCCTTCGAGCGACTCGAGTGTAGATGCTTGGTTGATCGAAAATGGTTCGATGTGAGTGCGGCGCAGTTCCTCCACGTAGCCTCCTCCACCCAGCACCTTGCCCAGATCCCTCGCGAGCGCTCGAATATACGTTCCGCTTGAGCAACGAATTTGTACCTTGAGTCTTGTTGTATTGATGTCATCCCGACCGAGCGAAGCGAGTGGAGGGATCTCGAACTCGAACGAGTAGACCGTTACCTTCCTTGCCTTCCCCTCAATCGGCTTTCCTTCACGTGCTGCGTCATACATTTTCTTCCCTTCAACCTTGATAGCCGAGTAGGTCGGAGGAATTTGTTCAATCTCCCCAATAAATTGGTTTATTGCGTCGGAAGACCACACGACAGGCTCCGACGTAATCACTCCCTCCGTATCATCCGTCGTTGAACTCGCTCCCAGCACAAAGACGGCCTCGTATTCCTTATCGAGTTCGACGAGTTTTTCCATTTCTCGCGTGGCAACACGTCCTACGCCCACGATAAGCAGTCCTGTTGCGAACGGATCCAACGTCCCTGCATGGCCTACGCGCCGTTCACCCGTGAGCCGTCGCACTCGGTCGACCACATCATGGCTTGTTATGCCTGCGGGTTTATCAATAAGCAAAAAGCCTTGTTTTGTAAGAGTTTCCTGGTGGATTTCTTGACTTTTTGGCATAATTCAGCTATAGTCTAGCGTCATTTTGACCATAGCGACAAGCGCCTTCTGGGCTTTTCTCGCTGTGGTCGAAGTTTGCTGCTTGCGCGACAAATGCGTCGCGCGGGTGTAGTAGGCAGCCATAGAAGGAGAGACCATGTCTCTTATCGGACAAAGCTGGGAGCTCATGTGCGAGCTCGCCAAGCGTACCCCTTGGGGCAGGATCCAGATCCAGCCCCTCATCAACGACATCGCCCAGGTGGCGCCGGAGTTCGTCCGCTTCCTGGAGAACGGTGGACGGGTGATCGTCCAGCAGCGTACCTTCCCTCTCTGGCGAACAGTCATGCTCGGCCGGCACCAGACCCCGGAGGCCTACCTCGCCTCGATCGAGGCTCGAGGACGCAAGCCCAACAAGTGGGCTCGTGACATCGCGGCCAAGACCGCCTGCTCACAGGAGGTGATCGACCTCCCGCTCGTGGACGTCAGCGGAGCGGATCTCGGTTTCACGCAGGTCTACACCTACGCTCAGTTCCTCGACCGCGCGGCCACCTTCGGCCTCTACCGGTGTCCTGCTGAAACGGGCCTGGCGCTCGCCGACCAGTTCGACGGCCAGCCCAATGGTGACTACCGTCGGATCGCCATGGAAGCGATCGCGGACTCCGACGGCGACCTGTGCGTCTTCTGCGTCTGCCATGACGGCGGCGGCCTGGGGCTCGAGTCGTACGGTGGCCACCCCGAGGACCAGTGGGT
>CAZELN010000002.1:15950-52617 GCA_964513275.1 uncultured Gammaproteobacteria bacterium | reverse complement strand
CTTCTAGGAGTCCCAGATGAACAACTTCCGCATCGACACGCTTCCGAGTCGCCAGTGGGCCCACCCATTCGACCGCCCGGTCAAGGTCGAGGGCGACGAGGACACGCATGGCTTGGATCGCTCGCCCAACGCCATCGGTGGATACTACGGCATCGGGTGGTCGGAGTACTTCCGGTGCCACCGCACCGGTGAGGTCTACGCCGTCCACTGCAACGACGGCGTCAACCACAGCAAGTCCAGCCACAGCAACCACGACATGAAGTGGATGAGGGCGATGCGCGACCGCATCATCGCCCGCACTCGCAGCCAGCGCAGTGGGGTGATCGTCCTCTCCACCAAGGAGTGGGCCATCATGCTCACCTACCGCTTCGAGGGCTGGCTCGATCCCATCCACGACGAGGAGGGCAAGACGGTCGGCGACCAGAACCGTCACCTCGACGAGGGACAGATCGGGAGCATCAACGGCGTCCCGGTCGTCGTCGACCCCAAGGCCATCGACGACCTGCCCAAGGTCGGCGAGTTCACCGAGAGCCGGCTCGAGTCGCTCCTCCCCTCGCGCTCGTCCAGCCCCTGCAGCGCCGAGCCCACCAGCCGATTCGATGGCGTCTTCGCCGCCGCCTTCGCCAAGGCCGGACTGCGCGCGCCCTGACCCCCACGACCCCGTCGTGGCAGATACCCCAATGTGGTTCTGCTGCGGCGGGGTATTCTGTTTTTGCCCATTTGTCGGGAGCTTCGCTTCCGTCCTGCTTACAGTATCTATAACTGCCTAAGCACATTCCTCAACTGCCTTGCCATCGCTTCACCATGGTCGACGGTATAAACCGACTCTCCCCCAAGAAAACACTTCGCTCCCTCGTCAGTCAACACACAATGTGCATCTCCTTCCCCATCGACCATCTCAAGACCGAGTCCAGCAAGCTCTTTTCTCACATCCTCGAGCAACTCACCCTCAAACCCCTCGAGTGAAACGGTCTTGATACTTGGTGTGAGTGTCTCTCCATAAACCTTATCACGGCTAAATCGTTCATGTGCGTCGTCTGTCACGTACAGGTCGCGAATCCCCGCCTCCAGCAATGTCGCCCAACACGGCTCGCATGCCCACCAATGGCCATACATGTAGGCATCAGCCCCCGTTGGATCGATCCCCAGCGCTCTCGCCTCTTTTATCAGCATCTGTTCTGAATGGCCTGGAGCGTCATGCAATGTGCATAGGTCATATCCTGTCCCGCTTGGACACTCAAGCACCACGCGCGGACACACATGAACTTCCTCTGGCTCTCGATTAAATCCGTTTCCCGCCCGAGCCACCACAACCCCATCTTTCACAAGCACGATCCCAACGGGATACAGCGGATCCCCTGCACATGCTTCTCGAGCCTTCGCTGCCTCGATTATAAACGGATCATCTACAGGTACGTACTTTAACTGATGACCTTCTGGCATGTAGGGATATTTAATGTTTGGCATATTGTGGTGTAGAATAGTGTCAGTAACTTCCACAGAATGGTAGCCGCAGGCTTCAGCCTGCGCAAGTAACTCAACGCAAGCTAAAGCTTGCGGCTACATAAAATACTTATGACCACACAAGAAGAATTTGAAAAAGAAGCTAAAGCCCTGGGCGAACGTCTGGCACTCCTGCTTGTCGCTGCCAATCTTCCCGAGAATGTCAAAGCGGGTTTTGCGGCAATAATTCCAAAAATGTCGCCAGAACAAATAGATCGTCTCAACAAAATCCTTGAGGCAAATGTTTCTGATACTGCGGTAGCGCAGGAGGCAGAATTAGGCAAAGCGCTTCAGGCAGCCCAAGCCACCTATGAATCATCGCGCCAGGCGGCAGAGAAAAAAACAATGGCTGAGCTTGATGAAATCGAGAGTCTTTTGAACGCCGGCTAACCTATGAGCTGGTCGCGATTCGCCAACATTTTACAGACACGTCCACTCGACCGAGAGACAAAGCTCATGCTGATTGATCTCTTGGCCAGCGTAGATGATCCGAAACTGGAGGAAGAAATTTTCTCCTTCGTATTTGCGTGGGAGGAAGCCGAGGCACAGACGCAACGCGAACTCATCGATGGCATCAAACGCGTCACGAATGAGTATGAACTAGCACAAACGGCACTCAACGCCGGAAGTCAAAAAGCCGCCCTCTCAATCGCCGATGAAATCGCCAAACAAAAACACATTGACGATTTACGTGTGAAAATCAACCAACTCTAAGTATGCCTATTAGACCTCGAACAAAACCGGAGCTCCCAAGCAGAGTCCAGGGCTCCACGCCTCCCGATGCTGATCCTGCCGCGCCACCGGATGCGGCTGCCGACCCAGCGGCTTCCAACAAACCACCAGAAGCCCAACCAGATCCTGCTGCAGCACAGCCTGAAGCAGCGCGGGATACTGCTGCTGACAGCATCTCAGATGCGGAAATTTATGTTGCCTTGAATGCCGTCAAAAAAAGAAAAGACGGAGTAACAATAGGTTCGATCCAACGAGGTATTGGTGTCTCACAAAAACGAGCCGCGAAAATTCTGGCTGAAATGGAGAAAAGAGGAATCGTAGGTCCTAAGCCCAAACCAGGGAAAAAACGAGACATACTTTTGCCTAATTGGGACTATATACAAGCACCTCCTCCACCCGCAGAACCTGAACCCTCACCTCCAGAACCTCCTCCTGAACCAGCGCCAGCTGAACCTCCACCAGAAGAGCCAGCGCCAGCCGAGCCACCTCCATCAGAACCTCCTCCTGAAACACCAGAACCTCCGCCGGCTGCCGCCGACACCCCACCTCCGCCGCCAGCTCCTGGAAAAAGCAAGTGGGAATCGATCAAAGCAAGCTTCACTGGCGCGTTTGAGCGATTCGCTTCCAAGTTCCGTGGAGAGACCCAGCCGCAAGATGAAAAAAAATACAAAGCTTCATGGGGTGATGTCGCAAAGAATGCCGCCACTGGATTCTTGAGTGTGGCCGCAAGTTATACGGGCACGAAGATTATCGTTGATTTACCTTCGTGGATTTATCAGAAGTATTGGACCAACCCCGCTGAACGCGAGCGCCTGAAGGCCTCATTCGCAGTAAAGGAAACGGAATCCACCATGGAGCACCCAGCCGCGGTCGACCAACGAAAAGCGCGACTGGAACAGGCTATCAATGAATCAAAATTTCTTTCAAAAGAAAAGAAGACGGAACTTCTCTCAAAACTTCAAGCCTCTGTTGAGAGCTATAAAACAGCAGCGGAAACCGCACGAAGAGAGCAAAGCGAGGCCATCGCCAAACTTCTTGACCAAGCCATCGAAACACGCATCAAAAATACGCAAGTACTCAAAGAGGGTCTCAACTCCGCGCTCATGGTCACTGGACTCTCAGCGATGCGAGGTGTTGCCTATGGCACCGTTGCGATTGGTGAACGTCACCAAGAAGTCATGAAGAGTCCGGAGCGAAGAGCGCAGTACTTCAGGGAGATGACCTATCGAGGATTTACAGAAACCGCTTATAACCTCATTGGCGGCAAGGCGGAAACCTGGACGGGAAAAGGCATGAACTTTGTCAAAGGCGCCACCAATGTCTTGCGCGCAGCCGGATTTACGGATCTTGCGATTGCGGAGTGGACAAGCGAAGGCCGAAGCTTTAGTAGTGTGATCGAAACAAGCTTGAAAGCCTTTGAAGACAAGGGCACCACGACTGCAGCCTGGGAAAATATCAAGATGCCGTGGGCGCGTTTAGGGAGTGAATTTTCCTGGGCGACGGGAAAAACAACGGACATGGAGTTGTCACCAACGACTCCAACCGCTCCTGTTCCTGGCACAATCGCTCCAGATACTGACACAGGAGGCGCCCCAGAATCTGGAGTGGATCTGGACGAAGACACGGATGTCGACACCGATACCTCGCGTGGTCCAGCTGATACAACCACAGGGGTAGATGCGGACACGCAGCCAGATGCCACCAGACCTGCTCCAAGCATTGAAGTGCCTCCCCCAGTGCCTGTTCCAGAAGCTCCGCCGGACACGGAAACGCTTGAGCGTACAACCGTACGCAAGGGAGATGGATTCTTGCGCATTTTCCATCGCCAAGGCGTTGACGACGACAAAGCACTGCAAGCCGCGCGTGAAGCAGGTATTGTCCGCGCAGGTGGCGACACACGCCTGACAACACAAGCCATTGGTCGGCTATCAGTGTTTGGCGTGGAACAACCAAACGGTGAAGTTGAAATCAAAATTTTTGATACGCAAACCGACAAATACCTCACCTTGCAGGAAGCGCGGGCGGCTGGGTTTACGTATGAATCCGGTTCCGCTCCGAGCATGACGATTGCTGAACCTGGTGGATCCGTCGCGGACGCAAGAGTTGGATCCCTAGAGTCGTTCGTGGCAACTCCCGATGTTCCCCATGAACTCGTTGGTGGAAAAATGGAAATCATCGTATCAGACGGAAGGCTTCAGAGTTTGGATTTTCATCTCGATCGCTTAACAGACGACCAAACCAGGAATCTTGAGGGAATATATGCAACACCAGAAATGGAAACACGTGTCGCGAAAACATTCACACGCGAGGCGCAGGAAATTGCCACACGTTTAGTTGAAGCAAAAACCATTCTTGAAAAACTTGAAGAAACAGGAAAAGGAGGCACTGAGGAGGCTGATTTGTTGAGGACTCAACTCTCCCGTGACATCCAAGAGGCACAAAGATATGGCAACACGATTTTTAACGAAACAGCTCTCCAACCATACGCAACCGCGGGATCTGGTGGAGAAGTCGAATCTGTTTCCGATGCGGATCGAATCACAAATGTACAAGTAACCGGCATTGGAAGAGTGACGTTTACGTATGATGCCGCTGGAAAACCCTCACTGGATTTTGCGAGACTCGTCGCAGATGCAAAACCGGTTATTGGAACAAAAGCAGAGGAACTCTTAGCACAAAACTGGAAGGATACGATCCGTACGGACGTTGCCGCTGAGTTCGAAAAAGGACGAGAGCTAGGAGGCACTATTCTCATCATAACCGAGGCAATCAGAGAACTCGAGGCGCAAGGGCATGGAGAAACAACGGAAGCTAGATTCATTCGTGAACAATTAAAAATAATTCTTGAGAGTCCAGATGGCCAAAAATTATCTGCTGAACATCCTGTTGTGAAAAAAGCGGTTGCGTTGACTCAAACGAGAGACACGGCCACCGTAGGAACCAGGATCCCTCCAGAATCTGTTGCACCAGAACCAGAAGAACCTGGATCGTCTAAGCCACTAAAAATGTTCAAAGGCGAGGCTGGAAGAGTTAGATTCGTCTACGATAAGGAAACGGGAGCGGTCAAAGATGCCTTCCTTCCAGCCTATACGCCAAAACCACGTGAGATCGAGGACGCCCTTCACGACTTTGGACTCACAAACGAAAAAGTTGAACGTCATTTCTTTGAAGGAGCATCCCGAGCACATATGGACGGAACAAAGATCGAAACATCGCATCTAGGACGTTATCCAGAACCAAATCCAACTGAGAGTCGTACAGGTTTCCCAATACAGTCCCCTGAAAACGATTATCGACAATTTACAAAAAATGTTACTGACGCTCAACGAATGGGGCAGTTGATGGCAGAAATGATCGAACAAGGCCTGCAAAATACACCTGAATTCGAAAAATTGAAGTCAGAAACAGTAGCTCAAGGTCTGGAAGTACAAAGACAAATCAGGAAATTATTTCCAAAGACTTGATTAATAAAGCTGGGGTCAGGTCTTGAGTCTGAACTAAAAGTGCAGACTCAAGACCTGACCCCAGTTAAATTTTGTAGTGGAAAAGGACGGCTTGGTTGTTGAGTGGAGCCGCGCTCACAAGCTTCATATCGATGCGCTCGAATCCTGAGGCAAGCGGAACGCCCGAACCAAACAGATACGGCTCGATGGTGAGATACAGATCAGTCACGAGTCCATCTTGCAAAAACTGACTGTAAATCGAGGAACCGCCGGCGATGACAACAGTCGTCACGTCTTGTGTGGCAAGCTGGTCGAGGAGTGCGCGGGGAGAAAGGTTCGTGTACTCGACACCTTCCATATTTGACGCTCTCGACTCTCGCGACATCACGATAATCTTCCTCCCTTTCAAAGGTTTTCCGATCGTATCAAACGTCTTGCGTCCCATGATCACAACGCCAGCCTCTTTTGTTTTGTCGATAAAAAAACGTGTGTCCTCCTTACTTGTCCAATCAAGCGAAGACTGACCTTCTGCTTGCGCAATTTTTCCGTCCGCGGACATCGCCGCAATAAGCCAGACATTCATAGGCTAGTACACGTTTACGGTGATCTTCATGCCTTTAATCGGTTCAAGAGGTTGGTACTGAGAATTGAGTGAAGCAAACAGCTCTTCTACAAGCTGACTATCCCCTTCCACCGCCCGGCCATAACTTCCAATGGGAACCTGCAACGCAATGGGGGCATGGATATGCTCACGATCTATAAGCTCGTGCGCGGCTTCGAAATGGTTATCGTAAATGTGCGCATTGCTGATCGAGTGCGTGTAGATCCCAGGCTTCACTCTCAAACGCTCCGCAAGAATGCACTGCAGAAGCGCAAATCCCGCCGCGTCATGCGGGCAACCAAGCATCATGTCGTTTGAACGGATGATGTTGTGCAAATGCAATCTCCCACCAGCGATGTTGACCGTAAACGTATAGGGACATGGCAGATTTTTCTTCGAGTCCACTCCAAGTCCGTCACTAGCAGGATCCCAAGTGATGATGACCGCGTGCCGTGAGGCAGGATTTTCTGTGAGATGATTTACCAGGCTCTCCATCTGGTCACGACCAAAATGATGCCGCCATCGATATCCGTATGCCGCTTGAACGGTTCCATCTTCCTCCAAAAAATCATCCCAGATTCTTGTAAACTGCTGCAACCAGGTTGGATTATTTTCTCCCATGAGGTACCAGATCTGTTCAGCAATAAACAACTTCAATGGAATTTTGCGCAACGTAAGTAAGGGAAAACTTTCGCCAACATCTACACGAAGCGTGAGTCCAGGAATCATGCGTGTAATCCTGCCAGACCATGGGTTAGGAATATCAATCCCTTCGTCCAGAATCTGACGGATCGCTTCTTTGTATTGGACGTCAAATGGTGTCATAGCACCCTCCACTGTAACAGAGCAGACCGCGTGTTTCCATCGCTCCCATTTTTCGCTAAAATAGCCTTGTTCTTATTCTCTCTGTGGACAAGGTTTGATATAATTTACCTGTAGTGAGCCTGTCGAACTATGCAGACAAAAGGAAGATTCATCATTGTCGATGGACTCACGGGTTCTGGAAAATCGACCGTCCTGCAAGCCGTCACGGATTGGGCGGTTGAGTGCAGCCATCGTATTTTCCGACTGCATGACTGGAAGGAGTCTGCGCCTCCTCGCTTTGAGGACATCCCTGACTACGACGTCTACTTCACGTATGAGCCGACACGCAGTTGGGTGGGTGCTGCCATCCGCTATGAGCTGTCACGAACAGACAACCCTTATGGGGGTGAGGAGCTCGCGCATGCGTTCGCGCTTGATCGAGAGATCAATTACCGACGTCTGATCCTCCCTGCGCTTGCGGCAGGAAAAACCGTCATTCAAGACCGCGGGGTTTCAAGCTCGATTGTTTACCAGCCCGTGATGCCAAATGCTGTCTCACTTGAGACGATCCTTTCTCTCCCAGGCAACAAACTTGCACTTGAACATGCCCCCAACGCGCTCGTCCTGACCAAACTTCCCGCCACCGTGGCCTTTGAACGAATTGCGAGTCGCGCCGACGAGAATAAAGGCGTCTTCGCTGATCTGGAGTTTTTGAAACAACAGGAGGAACGATTCGCTGCTCCCTGGTTCCGCGAGCTGTTTGAACAACGAGGGTCGACAGTCTTTGAACTAGATACAAGCGGGACATTGGATGAGAGCCGTCGCCGAGCCACTGAACTTATCAATCACATTTTGACTACGTGTTAACACAGCGAATATGCCAAAACCGCTCCTTTCTGTTGGAGAACTCATTGACCAGTCGTGGGAGATCTTCCGTTCGCGCATGTCGGAATTTCTCAGCGTCTCCGGATGGATGGTTCTTTCCGCCATTTTGTTTGCCCTAGCGCTCGCGTTTTATCCGTCCGCGTCAAAACTCCAACTTGGAGCTGACCTCACCCTCCTGGAAACCTCGGGTGTTCTACTGTTTTCTCTCACAAGTTTTGTTTTCGCCCCCTTATTAAGCTTCTGGATTTATCTTGCCCTAACCAAAGCCATTCACGCTCACACGACGCGTAAAATAGTTGATCCACGCAAGGCATTGGGTGAAGTCAAACCCATATTTTTCCCCACACTTCTCACCTCTATCATGGTGATGCTCATGGTACTGCTGGCCATTGTGATCGGATTCGCCCCCGCCGCCATATTTGCCACGTTAGGAATCTTTACCAATCTTTCTTTTGTCATCATTCTTGCCAACTTGCTATTGGTGGCAGGAATTTTTCTTTCTCTCTTTTTGAGTGTGAAATGGGTTGTGTACTACTTCATGGCGCCTTATCTCACCATGATTGAGGGGATCCCTGCCAAGCAAGCATTAGCAACCAGTCGCCAACTCATAGAGGGACGATTCTGGGCCGTGCTCATTCGTCTTGCGGTGCCAAAACTTGTCTTCATTATCTTCGGCGTTTTTGCGATGTCCCTCGTTGCTTATCTCGTCGGCATTCTGATTGATTTTACCGCCGGACTCAACATCGATATCCAACTCCGGATCGTCACTCTGACTCAAACCATCGTCCCGATTCTCATCGCCGCGCTTATCAATCCGCTCATTGTCATCTCGGATGTCCTTCTGTTGCGATCGTTGCGAAGTTAGATATGCTTCCAACCCCGCGCGACCTTTTGCGAGCCTCTTTCCTCCTCTACCGCAAACATCTCTGGTTATTTGTCGGATACGCGGCCTGGCTTGTGATTCCCACCGTCCCACTGCTCCTCACGCCGCTCATAGAAGACAATCTATTCACCCCCTTCCTTGTCGGTGTGTTTTTTCTTGCACAAATTTTTATTTTCCTCTGGTTGACGGTGTGCATTATGCGCACCACCGTGGCTCTCAATGAACATAAACCAGTGGAAGCAAGCGTTATATCCTCAGAAGCTCTGCGACGCATCCAGCCTGTGCTCATCGTCGCGTTTTTCCAAGTCGTGATTTTTTTTGGTGGGTTATTACTGCTGATCATTCCAGGAATACTCTTTTGGGGATGGTATGCGCTTGCACAAATCAGCGCAGGCGTGGATGACCGTCGTCCGATCGAAGCACTTACCCACAGTCGCTCGCTTGTCCAGGGTCGATTTTTTGCCGTACTTTGGAGACTGATTGGCGGTCCCGTGATCATCGTGCTGTGCTACGCATTCACCCTGGGGCTTCTCCTCTATGGAGTCGCTGGTATCTTGGGGCTGGATGCGACGATTCTCTTCAGTCAAGATCCGCCACTGTGGCAAAACCTCATTCAAACCGCCACGGACGTATTCGTCATTCCGCTCTATGTGGTGTATTCAACGCTTCTGTATCTGGCCTTGAAAGAACCCTCTGTACCGTCTTGAAAACGCTGGAATAGTCACGTAAGCTCTGCAATGTATGATCTACGAACCGGTTATTGGACTTGAAATCCACGTCCAGCTCAAAACCAAAACGAAAATGTTCTGCGGGTGCCCGACACATGACTCGGCCGTGGCTCCAAATGAGCATGTGTGTCCCATCTGTCTTGGACATCCGGGCGTGCTTCCAGTCGTAAACGAAACGGCGGTGCGCTATGGCGTGCTCGTGGGGCTCGCTCTCAATTGTGAAATTGCGGCATATTCAAAATTCGACCGCAAAAATTATTTTTATCCTGACCTTCCCAAGGCCTACCAAATTTCACAATACGATCTCCCGATCGCCGTGAATGGGTATTTGAATATTGAGATCCCAGCGAACGGTACGAACCGAACGGCGGCGCGGATCGGCATCACGCGCGCCCACTTGGAGGAAGACGCCGCAAAAAATCTTCACTCAGGCAGTGCGGCAACCTATGTAGATTTTAATCGTGGTGGAACTCCTCTTATTGAAATCGTGACCGAGCCAGATTTCCGCTCTCCGCTGGAGGCAAAAATTTTCTTGCAAGAGCTCAGACTGATCGCTCGCTACCTCGGAATCTCGGATGCGGACATGGAAAAGGGTCATTTGCGCTGCGATGCCAACATCTCGTTGCGTCCGATCGACGAACAAGGTGGCATTGTGGGAGCACGATTCAATCCAAAAACGGAAGTAAAGAACCTCAATTCATTTAAACATGTCGAGAAAGCGCTCGAGTATGAGATCCGTCGCCAGACCAAACTGTGGGAGGCTGGGACACTGCCGATGATTTCGACCACTCGTGGATGGAATGATACGCAAAGCCGGACGGAAGAACAGCGCTCTAAAGAAGAGGCAGCGGATTATCGTTATTTCCCTGAACCAGATATCCCACCACTGGAGCTTAAGGAGCTCGCGGAAACGATGCGGTTACAACTCCCCGAACTTCCTACGGCTCGCCGTGCGCGGTTTGTGAATGAGTACGGACTCAAGCCCTCGGATGCGCGGCAGATTTGTGATGACCCGAAGCTTGCAGATTTCGTCGAACACGTATTCTCGGAGCTCCACGCATGGCTCCTCGCGCTGCCTGAGCTCCAGGAAACGGAAGAAATAGTTCTCAACCGGGAAAAAGGAAAGCTCGGTCGGCTCGTTTCTGGGTGGCTGCTCTCAAAACTTGGAGGCCTCATGGTCGAACGAGGCATTGACATCCGCACCCTCAAAATCTCTGCCGAAAATTTTGCCGAGTTCATTACCCTCCTCGCCACACGTAAATTGAACAACACGGCCGGTCTGACGGTCTTAAACGCGATGCTGGACGACGGCAACGACCCAAGCCATATCATGGAAGATAAACGTCTTGGACGCATGGATGATGAAGGCGAGCTGGCTCGGCTCGTCACACAAACGATTGAGAGCTACCCGGCGGAAGTCGCGCGCTACCAAGCGGGTGAAGAACAACTTCTGAAATACCTTATTGGGATGGTAATGAAAGCATCAGAAGGCACGGCGGATCCTGGAATCATCAAAAACATGCTGCTTGTTGAATTGAAGAGCGAATAGTATGGAGAGACACACAGCGCGCGTGATTGTGGCTGGATTTGTAGAACGCGATGGAAAGCTCTTAGTCGTCCGTGAACGTCCGGCAGAGCTCCCAGCAGACCACGATCCGGTAATCAACCAACCAGCAGGACACGTTGAACAAAGAGAACATGCAACCGATGCCGTCGTGCGCGAGGTGTTGGAGGAGACGGGATATCATGTCCGTCCCGTGGAGCTCGTCGGCGTCCACCACATTGTCCGAAATGAGAGCGGAAATACCACGATTGCTTTTCTCTTTCGATGCGAACTCGTCAATGAAGTTCAACAACCGATCACCGCGACCGAGGTCGTCGAAACACTCTGGCTGACACAGGAAGAAATCATGGCGCGTGTCAGCGAGCATCGATCCCAAACCACCACCGCGCGATTTAAGAGCTACTTCTCTGGCGCGCGATATCCGCTCGAAGTGTTAAGACAATTGTCATCTTAGGAGAGTTGTTCACAGTCTTGTCATTGACAGGTCGAGGAAATCTTGATTAAATGAAACTAGCGATCGAGGTTTTTACCTCTCCTAGTCGTTGTCACAATAGAATCCCCCTACAGATCACTATGTTTTCTGTTGGGGGATCTTTTGTTTATCCCGGGTCGTCTTGGGCTCGTAGAGGTAACAGTAACCTCGATCGCTTTGACAACGTTAGATGCGGGTGCAACTCCCGTCGAGTCCACCAGCCGTCGCTCTTCGAGCTATGGCCGGCAAGCCAGTTGTGAAAGCAACCGACCCGGGACTAAAACAACCCCGCCTATTACAGGGCGGGATTGTTTTTGAGAAAGGCTTCCACGATCTGGTCGGTCGAGTCGCCGGGCTTTATCCATACAATCCGAGAATCACGCTTGAACCACGTCATTTGTCGCTTGGCGTAGGCGCGTGTATCCCGTTTCACGTCATCAATCGCCACATTCAATTTTGTCCGACCGGACAAAAACGCACACACTTGTCGGTACCCAATTCCTGACATCGACTCGACCTCACAGCCGTATCGATCTTGCAGTCGCCGAACTTCATCGATCAATCCACGCGCAATCATTTCCTCAACTCGTGTATCAATCCGCTCGTTAAGTTCTTCTCGAGGAACGGATAGGCCGATCTGTAGTACATCGTACAGCGCCTCCCCCGCTGTCTGTTGCTGACTCCACGGCTTACCTGTCAACTTCGTCACTTCCAGCGCACGTACCACACGACGTTTGTTCTTCGAGTCAATCAACTCCGCGCCTTCTAGATCGAGATGTTTATACTCATGGAATAGGTTGCCGAGCGTCCGTGCCTCGAGCTCGGCACGTAGCGCTGGATCGCTAGGTGTTGAGGTGAGGTCGAGGTTATCGATAATCGTCTTCAACCAAAACCCTGTTCCTCCAACAAGGATCGGCAACCATCCTCGTGCCACGATGTCGTTGATCTTCTCTGTCGCGTACATTTTAAAATCCGCAGCCGAGTAAGGCTCGTTAGGATTCACAAGGTCGATCCCCCAGTGTGGCACTCCATCAACCAAGAACGTCTTGCGGGCACCAAACAACTGATTGATCGATCCGCCTTTTTCAATCTCGGATTCGACCCACTTCCCTTCTGGTTTTGCTGTTCCAATATCCATTCCCCGATACACCTGCCGTGAGTCGATCGAGATCACTTCCCCATCCCAATATTTGGCAATCTCAATCCCGAGTCCGGTCTTCCCGCTTGCTGTGGGCCCAACAATGGCGATAACCTTTGGTCTCATACGAGTTCCCCCTCCAGCACCCACATATCCGCCTTTGTGATCTTCACGTCGACGATCTTCCCGACGTATTCCTCTGGAGCGGCAAACCGTGTCAGCTTCATCTCGCGCGAATTGCCATAACAGGTCCCGGGTTGCGCGGCGAGTACGACTTTGATGTTCTTTGGCATGGCGAGCATCTCTTCCGTAATCTTTGGCGGCTCATAGCGATCAACAAGAACGGAAACAATCGTACCAACATACGACTGATTTTTTTCGTAGACGATGCGTTCTTGTACCGCCTGCAGAACCTCCCATCGACGCTTCTTTTCCTCATGCGTCACGTCGTCCTTAAACGCCCGCCAGGCCGCTGTCCCCGACCGAGTCGAGTATCGAGCCGTGTACGAAATATCAAAACGCACCTTTTCGTAGAGCTCGACGGTTTTCTCAAACGCCTCAGCCGACTCTCCACAGAAACCAACGATGATATCTGTCCCGATCGCCAAATTCGGGATCTTCAACTTGAGCCGCTCAACAACGGAAATAAATTGCTCCGCGGTGTAGCGACGATTCATCCGTCGCAATACTTCATCGTCTCCCGCTTGAACCGGTAAGTGGATGTAGTTGAGATGAGCCGGCAGTGTCATGGCATCGATCACTTCGTCGGTCATGTGGAGCGGATGCGGTGCCGTGAAGTGCAGACGTGAAATGCCTTCGACTTGGTTTACCTCCCACAAGAGCGCCGCGAAGTGATCTTTGTAGGGATTGTTCTTCAAAAAACTTTCTGGATCTGGCGCATGGTAGCTATTCACGGTCTGTCCCAATAACGTAACTTCGACACAACCATGCAGCGCAAGATCCTGAATCTCGTCGAGGATGTCACGCAACGCCCGATTCTTCTCAAGCCCTCGAGCAAACGGGACAACACAATACGTACAAAACTTGTTGCAACCCGTTTGGATAGAAACAAACGCTTGGCGCGTGACCTCACGGTCTGGATGCACTTTCAAATAATCTTCGACGGGATCGGTGCTGTTCACAAGTTCTGGTCGAAGTTCACCCAGCCATCGCGGGAGCTGACCCATATCTTTGGTTGGAAAATAAAGATCGACGATCGGTAAACGTTTACGAATCGCGCCATCGCGATCCCGTCCTGGCATACAGCCCGTAATCCCGATCACCAATTCTGGTTTTGTCTTCTTGAGACTCGCAAACTGTCCGACCACGCTAAAGACGCGATCCTCCGCACTCTGTCGCACCGAGCACGTGTTCACAAGAATCACATCCGCCTCTTCCTTCTTGTCTGTAGGCGACAATCCAACCCCTTTAAGAAGAGCCTCCATACGCTCAGAATCATTTTTGTTCATCTGACAGCCGTAGGTGATGAGAAGGTATTTGGGTTCCATAACGGCCAAAAAGTAACACAAAAACAAAAATCCGGCGAGCCTGGAGGTGAGAGGCATCAGCCGGCGAGCAAAGCAAGATCTTCAGGTTGGGTGGGAAGGAAGTCGACGGTGAGAAATGCGACGAGGACCGCGCGCGTGTACCAGAGACGAAAACGCGCCCTGGGTTCTTGGGATCGCATCGCTGCATGAAGGAGCTGAATAGGAAGGTCAATCCACTCGGGTCGCTCGACGCGGCTTCGCATGGAAGTCACGAAGGCTTCAAGTTTACGATCATCCCAGTCTGAATCGAGTTCACACGGGTCGATCTGTCGGATAACCCTTTCGACTTGGTCGAACTGAATGGGCGAGAATCCTCGATGGGCGAGCACTTCGTAGAGCGCTCGACTCTCGGGCGAAAGAAGGACAAATCCCCTTTCTTGATCGTGGGTTCCCAACGTCAGGCGCGCAAGCACCCGACGCAGATCCACGTTCTCGCAAGCCTCATGGGGCTCATCAGCTCGTACCAGTCTCAGCGACATTTCTGTCACCTCCTTCCATCATCGAATCAAAACTTGCCAGATGTGGGTTTAGGTGTCAATTTAAAACCGACTGCGTGTCAGCCGGTGGCGTGGGCGGAGTTCGTGTCCGCCGAGGTTGTGAGGAGCTGGACGAGCGCCCATCGCATGACAGGCATCGCCCACTGCGTCTTACTGGTCTCACGCTCGATCTGGGATCGAGCGTTGTCGAGAGCATGGAGCGGTCGCTCGAGCCACATTGGCTCGTCCACGCTCGCGATCTGCTCAACCACATAACGTCCGGCGCGCTTGCGCCAGTCGTCTACAGATTCGACAGTGAACGCCTGTGGCTTCTTGCCCCCCAAGATCACCCATCTGACCCAGCACCAGAAACCGACTCGCCGTCCGGTCAATCTGCGGTCGTAGGGGTGATCGGCGCGAAGTCGGTCGATCCAGACGCCGAGTTGATCCGACGTGAAGGGTCGTGAAGCGAGAACGTGGTAGAGCGCCTCGGCCTCGTGCTCGAGGAAGATGAAGTATCCTTCCTGGCCTGACTGGCCGAGTGTGACCCTGTCGAGAGCCTCGCGAAGCAGGTCGTTGTGGGGAGCTGTCTCCCCCGGTCTGACGAGTCTTAGCATCGATCTGCACTCCTTTCTTGGTGAGAGTGGCCAAAAACATTCCCATTTTCTCTTGCACTTGTCAACAGTTCCTTTGACAGAACACAAAATTTCTGCTAGAATCTAGCTATAATTCCCATGTATAATTAACAAAATTCAAACAATTATGGGACTATTTAAATCGCTTGGATTCGGAAACAAGGAGGGCGGATCCAAAGAAGCACCAAAATCAGAAGCTAAAGAGAGCAAATCAGCCGCTGACGTTGGTCGCGAACGTGTCGAGGCCATGAAGACTGACGCACGTGAAAGAGTTGACGCCGTAAAGTCCGGAGCATCAAATCTCTGGGATCGTTTTAAGAGTGGAGCTTCTTCCCTTAAGGACATAGCCAAAAACAAAGGAATGGAGGCCTACTCCGCAGCTCTTGGTGCCGTCTCAAAAGGAAAGGAAATAGCCGTCGAAGGCGCCTTTGCAATTGTAGGAGGCGTCGAAAAGGGTGCCAAGGCTACCGTTGAAAGTGGAAAGGCTGCTGTTGAATATGCAAAAGAAACAGGCCGTGAGGGTCTGGAGATCGGCCAACTCGCTATCGAAGCAGCAAAGGACGCCGCAACTCGCACAAAAGATGCAGTTATTGAAACTGGTTACTCTGGTGTCGCTCTTGCTGTCATGACAGGTGAGCGAGGTGTAGCGATCGCTAAAGCTATGAAAGAGCGTGGCGTTGAACTCAAATCCGCTGCTGGTCAGAAGTTGGCAGAAGGACTTGCGGCTCTGCAAGAACTTGGAATTGACGCGGTTGCCGCTACGATCGATTACGGAGTAGATAAAATAGACAAGGCAGTCGAAACGGCACAGAAAGCAAAGGCTGCTGGAATCGACCTTAAGAAGCGTGGCGGCGAATTCGCTCTGAATTCACTCGTTGCTGCCATTGAGGCTGGTATCTCCGTGAAAGAAGCTATTGAGGGTGCTGCCGGCGCGACTCTTGAGAAAGGCCGCGAAATCGTCGGAATGGCAAAAGAGAAAATGGATGCATTACGTGGACGAGCTCGCGAGGCTAAGGACGGATTCTTTGCCCGCCTAACTTCCGCTCGCGATCGTTTCTCTTCCCATCTAAAATCTGCCGTACTGGAGGCTCTACGTCCTGAGATTGACAAAATGATCAAACAAAAAGCTCAGGAACTGTTGAATGACCGTGAAAAGCTCTCTACAGGAGACATTGATTACGACGATGAGGGTAAAGAGGATGCTGAAGTTGTTGAAAAAGCACGCTAAACTAACCTAAACGACTTCAAATACTATGAACAGACAAGACATCGTGAAGCTCGTCGAGAACTCACAGCTTGACGAACAAACAAAACGAGAGCTCCTCAACTTGATCATAGAAAAAGGCGTCACCCGAGAGGTAGTCGACGCCATTAAGGAAGCCTTTGATAACGCCGTCATCACAACCATGAAGGCTGGAGGTGTTGATATCACACAGACAGAAGAATTCAGGGCTGCTGAAGCTGAGTTCGCGGCTGAGGCAGAAAAGGCCAAAGCTCAACTCGACTCGGATATGGCACAAATTCAGTCTGATATGGCTAGCGTACAAAAAGATATGGCTAAACAGATGGATGACCTACAGGTTCAAGTCATCAAAGACAAAATTTCCCAATAAAACTAAAAACCACCCTGAATATATCGAAGGGTGGTTTTTAGTTTTTCCTATTGTGGGAACTGACTGGCTTGTTTGGCTCGGTCGATAAGCTCGGAGGCTGGAATCATAAGATCTTCTTCCTGGCCGAATACATTCACCTTGAAGTCCCCTCCTTTAACCTCCTTTTGGCCAATAACAATCGTCCAAGGAATTTTGAGCGTGGCTGAGTTACGGATCTTCTTACCAACTTTCTCATTAGAATCGTCCAAATCCACACGGATGTCGGCCTCGGCAAGCTTTGCTTGAAGCGACTTGGCAAACGGCACAAACTCATCGCTTACGGTTGCCAGGCGCAGCTGTACAGGAGCGATCCAGAATGGAAACGCGCCTGCATAGTGCTCGATGAGGATCCCAAGGAACCGCTCTGTGGAACCAAGGATCGCTCGATGAATGACCACAGGTCGCTTCTTACTTCCGTCAGAATCGACATACTCGAGTTCGAACCGTTCAGGCAGGTTCATGTCTAACTGAATCGTCGAAAGTTGCCACTCACGGCCAATCGCGTCCTTGAACATGAAATCAAGTTTTGGCCCATAGAACGCTGCCTCACCCACACCAACCTCATGCGTCCACCCTCGCGTCTGAATAAGAGACTTGAGCGATGCTTCCGAATCAATCCATACCTGCTTGTCCCCAATGTACTTGTCGGGATTCTCGGGATCGGACACAGAGATCCGAACCCAGAAGTCGTTAAAGCCAAAGGCCTTATACGTCAGCTCAATCATGTCGAGTATGAGGTTGATCTCTCCGGCAATTTGGTCGGGACGAGCAAACACGTGACAGTCATCCTGCGTAAGCGAACGGACTCGCGTCAGACCGGAAAGTTCTCCACTTTTCTCGTATCGATAGTTCGTTGTGGTGCAGACCCAACGCATGGGCATCTCCCGATACGAATGCGGCGTGGTCGCAAACAACATCATGAAATGCGGACAGTTCATCGGCTTGAGGTAATAGTCTGCTTCCCCTTCCAAGTGCATCGGCGGGTACATGGCATCATACTTCTGGAGGTGTCCAGACCTCTCGTACAACGTTCCTTTGGTGATGTGGGGAATCCAGATCGGCGTGTATCCACGAGGTTCTTGGAGGTTGGAGATGAAACTTTCCACCATCCGACGAAGAATTGCCCCTTTGGGATAGAAAAGTGGTAAACCGTTTCCGATGTCGTCGATGATAGTAAACAGCTCAAGCTCCTTCCCGAGTTTTCGATGATCACGCTTCTTGGCTTCTTCGAGCATGACGAGGTACTGGTCGAGCTCTTGCTGGGTTTCAAAGGCCAGGCCGTAAATACGTTGCAACTGTGGATTCTCCTCTTTACCGCGCCAATAGGCGCCGGCAAGCTTCCAAAGTTTGAAGGCTCCCACTTCTTTCACGTTGCCAACATGAGGACCGCGACAAAGGTCGACGAACTCCCCTGTTTTGTACAGACTAGCAACATCGGGACGAGCAACGTCGATATCCTGAGCTTCCTCTGGATTTACTTTCGTTGTTCCCTTCTCCTTCAAATCCCGCAACAGCTCGACCTTAAAATCCTGACCCATCTCCCCGAACTTCTTGATCGCCTCATCGATCGAGATTTCATCCCGCACCATGTCATGACCTTCGGCGATGATCTTATGCATCTCTTCCTCAATCTTGCTTAGATCCTCCTCCGTAATGGGCGACGTAAACAGAATGTCGTAAAAAAATCCGTTCTCCACAACCGGGCCGACCCCAAGCTTAATGCCTGGATAGAGACGTTGTGCGGCCGCAGCCAGGACGTGCGCGGCCGTATGCCGCATGGCGTGTAGTTTATCGTTTTCCATACAAAAAAGCGGTCGATTATGACCGCTTCACTGTACGGTAAATTCTATTGGATATCAATATAGATGTGGTCCTTGAGCCTGGGGACGCTACTCACCCAGAATGGAAAGAATTCGACGGTCACGTCGGTGGCGACACCTTCGCCGACCAACAACTCGCGCACCTCGTCCTCGCTCATGCCAACAAATCGCCCAACCTGAAGCGCTTCACTGGTGCGTGACGTAATCGCTGGGACGGCAAGCGAGACAAGGATATTCGCCTGACCGGCTTCTTCGTCGACTGCCTCGACCGTTACGACCATATTGCTTGCATCTGCGTTCATGAATTCCTGTCCCTGTCCAAGACCCTCATAGAGCTTGGCAACCGCGATCTTCCCCAAGGCTTCTTGGTCGAAAAATACAGCCGTCACCTTGAGCGTGAGCGTAACGTCAAAACTCTGTGCTTCTGTATCTGGTTCGATAGAGAATGTCTTCTCAACGACCTCGACGTCATACGACTGCCCACTAAATATCTCACCGGCCTCGGTAATCAGCATGGCCTTCGCATCCTCAAGCAGACTTGACTCGAGCTCTGAAGCAGCCGCATCCAGTTCTGCCTGCGAAACAACCGCTACGGAATAAACGCCGCCCGTAAACGCTTCAGTGCTGGTTGCATACACAGACTCTTGTCGAGTCGCGGACAACCCAGGGATGCTAAAGCGTGTCGGCTCAATGTTTCCACTCTCGCCTGCTACATCCGCATACACTTGTGCGTCAACAGAACCACCGGCCGGAACGGTAACGGCTGACTCCAATCGGAACAAGACACCAGACTCAGACAACAATCGCGTCGTGGCGACCAATGCTTGAGCGAACGTCAAATTGTTGTAGATCGTTACCGTTCCACGAGCAATATCATCAACCGTCTTTGCCGACTCTCCTGTTGGTTCAAAGGTCTGAGTGCGACCAAGGGTTCCAGAAACAACTGCGCCACGGACATCAGTTGTACGTGTTGGCACCTCGTACACGTTGGCGACGAACTCCGTGGTGATCGGTTCCTCCGTGGAATCGACGTGAATCACGACCTGAACAGTCGAAAGATACAAAACGGCCAACAGCGCCGCAGCTACAAGCACGATAAACGTCAACGCAATGCGCCGATACATAATAAGTGGCACGGCCGCAGGCTGGGTGATCTCAAGATCCTCGATGTCGGTCACCGTAATCTTCTTGGCTCCTCCCTTTTTGACGGCCACCCGCTTTTTTGGAACAGACTTCTTGGTGGGCATATGCGTCTATTATAAATCATTCACTATGTTTAGCCAAAAGATCGTCACCGGGTGACGATCTTTTCTCTCAATCTGTGTCATCCCGACCGAGACCGTCCGACGGTCGAGCGGAGGGATCTCGAGTCAATGTCTGCTCCCACCCACATGACTTGTTGGGACACAGCACAATATCCGGAAACGTTTCCCTCTTTCGATCCAATGCACGCAAAAGTCGTTTCTCAAAATCCGACGAAAAATGCTTCGCCTCAAAAAAACCTTCACGCTCTTCTTTGAGTTCTGGGTTAAAAATACTCATATTATTATATTATTCCACACTCACATTCTGTCTCCCAACCAGCGCGGCGATCGCACTCACTACGTTCTCGGTCGCGGCGACCGAGTAGTCGGTTTGGATGCGACGCATCTGTCCGCCGGACTCCACCATGAGACACACGGGTTTCGGACCAGGAGTCGACGTCAGAATTTCTCGCAGACTCGCCACCATCTCCTGCGTAGGCTTTCCTTTAAGCGCGATCGAGAGTGAACCGCGATGGAGAATCGCTGGCTCAGGATCAGGTTCGTGAGCAGCTTCCTGCGTGCTGGGTACGGCCCATTGTTCCGAATGTAACATCCTAGACACATCCGCGATGCTTGTCTCGTCAACAGGAATGAAACTGTTGGCAAGCAGTTTTGCCTCTTCCCCATCACGGATCGATACTCTCGCCGAAACGAGCACGATAGAATCCGGTACCATCAACGTCCTCGCCTCTTTGTATGTTCGAGGAAACACAATCACTTCCGTCGTGCCCGTCAGATCCTCAAGTCCCACAAACGCCATCGGCTCTCCTTTTTTTGTGACGATTTCCTTCACGCTTGTGATGATCCCTCCACATCGCACAAACTCTTTGTCTTTACGATCGACCACCTTCCCACATCCAATCAGCGACCCTTCAAACGCTTTCGCAAACGGCTCATACGGATGCCCACTCACATACAGTCCTAACAACTCTTTCTCCCAGGCGAGGAGTTCTCGCGTAGTCGCCGGAGCTGTTTCGCGTAAGACGATCCCCTGACGCATCACGGTCGACGCTCCAGCAAACAAACTCTGTTGGTTGCTCGCTTTTTCTTTTTGAATGGCCTTGTTGTGAAGCAAGATCCGATCCATATTTTCCAGTAACTGTTTGCGCTCCCCAAATCGGTCGAGCGCCCCAACTTTCATGAGAGCCTCGAGCGATTTTTTGTTGAATGCCCGATGCGAAATCCGACCTGCAAAGTCTGCAAGACTCATAAACGGCCCGTGAGCTTTGCGCTCGCTAATAATCGACTCGATCACTTCCTCGCCGAGGTTCTTAATCACCAACAATCCGAATCGAATCTGCGTGTCGCTGATGAAGGTAAAATCTTTTCGACTCTCGTTGATATCTGGCGAGAGGACCGCGATTCCCATGCGCGCACATTCCTTCACCGCTTCGGCGATTTTCTCAAGATCCCCCGACTCTGCGGTCATGAGCGCGGTCATGTACTCCGCCGGAAAGTTGGCCTTCATGTACGCCGTCTGATACGCGACCATGCCGTAGGAGGCGGCGTGCGCTTTGTTAAATCCGTACGCGGCAAACGGTTCGATGAGTTTCCACAATTCCGTCGCCTGTGCTTTCTTCATGCCCTGTTCCATGAACCCGTCGACGAGCTTTACTTTCTGGAGGGCCATCTCCTCGGGAATCTTTTTTCCCATGGCTTTGCGCAGCTTGTCGGCTTCCAGCCACGAGTAGCCTGCCAAATGAATCGCCGTCAACATGACGTCGTCTTGATACACAAGCAGGCCGTAGGACTTTTGCAAGAAGCCTTCCATACGAGGATCCATGAACTCCACCAAGCTCTGGTCGTGCTTGCGGCGGATATATTCAGGGATGACTTCAATGGGCCCTGGACGATACAACGCGACCATCGCCATGATGTCTTCTACGCGCTCGGGACGCAGATCCATGAGATACTTCGTCATGCCGTCGCCGTTCAACTGAAACACTCCCATCGTGTGGCCGGCCGCGAGAAGCTCGAATGTTTTTTTATCATCAACGGGGATATCCTGTGTCACCACCTCGATCCCCTTCACCGCACGCACCAACGCCACCGCGTCTCCCAAAATGGACAGGTTACGGATTCCCAAGAAGTCCATCTTCACAAGGCCGGCCGACTCGACCGCATGCATCTCGTACTGCGTAATGACCTTTCCTTCCTTGGTATCAATTTGAAGCGGAGTAAAATCTTTCAGATCGGTGGGCGAGATGACCGTTCCCGCCGCATGGATGGACACGTGGCGTGCACAGCCCTCGATACGCTGCGCAAGGTCAATCACGCGACGGATATTCGCGTCCGTATCATATTTTTTTCTCAAATCAGGCGCCTCCTTGAGTGCACGCTCAAGCGTCATCGGAAATCCCTGTGACCCCATCGGTACGAGCTTTGCCACCTCATCGATCATCCCGTACGGAAACCCCAGTGCGCGACCAACATCGCGCACGCTCCCGCGCGCGAGCATGGTTCCAAACGTACAAATCTGTGCGACCTTCTCGTGCCCGTACTTGCCACGCACATAATCGAGCACTTCGTCACGGCGGTTATCCGCGAAGTCAGCGTCGATATCCGGCGCGGAAGGGCGTTCAGGATTCAAAAAGCGTTCAAATGGCAATTGGTACAGCAATGGATCGATCGACGAGATGCCGATCGAGTAGCCCACGAGCGATCCAGCCGCTGAACCTCGTGTGGTTGTAACAATCCCGTTATCGCTCGCCCATGTGAGGAAATCAGACACGATGAGCAGGTACGGACAAAAACCTTTCTGGTCGATGATATCGAGTTCGTAGTTGAGACGTTTTGTTTCAACCTCATCGAGCTCTCTCGCCCGCCGCTCTTTCAATTTTGCAAACACTCGATCCGTGAGCACTTGTCGGAACGTCTTCCCTTCCTCGATTTCAAATTTCGGAAAATTCCATTTTCCAAGCTCCAGCGTCACATCACACCGATCGGCAATGAGTCGTGTGTTCTCAATCGCCTCAGGACAGTCGGCAAACCGCTCCTCCATGTACTCACCCGACACCATCGAAGCGTCATACTCGTACTGATTCATGCGCTCGAATTGTTCGAGGGTTCTCCCGCCCTTAATGCAATTCAAAATCTTCCACGCTTCCATATCCTGTGGCTTGAGATAAAATGTGTTCTTTGTCGCGACCACAGGGACACCGAGCTCGCGACCGAGTTCCATGAGACGCGTATTCGCTGCTTCCTGTTCAGCGATCTCAGGACGGTCGACCAGTTCGAGATAATAATTTCCCTCACCAAAGACATTCACATACCAACGGATAGCTTCTTTTGCCTCCGCGACTTTCTCCAGCTTGAGAAGCTCATCGACCTCCCCCATATGCCCTCCCGAAAGCGCGATCAAGCCGCGACTATATTTCTGGATAAGTTCTTTGTCGATGCGAGGTTTGTAATAAAACCCCTCGAGGAAGCCAAGACTCGAGAGCTGAAGCAAATTCTTGTAGCCCTCATTGTTCTGCGCCAGACACACCATGCGGTTCGGCCGTGTGTCGATACGCGCACGCTTCAGATGCCGGCCATCTTGCGCCACATAAAAATCGACGCCAATGATGGGCTTCACGCCCGCGTCGATTGCCTTCTGATAAAACTCAATCGCTCCGTAGAGCGTCCCATTGTCGGTCAGCGCCACCGCTTTTTGCTCCAGGGCACCTACATGCTTCAAAAGCTCCTTCACCTTTGGAAGTGCCTCAAGAAGCGAGTAATGCGAGTGGGTATGGAGGTGGACAAAACGGGACATACCTAAAGCGGAGAATGATCAACAAACGATTTTGCGATCGTAAGCTCAGCCCCCAATCCAAGCTTCTGTGTCCAGGATTCAATATAGGTCCAGTCCAAACGATCCCACTGTCCATCCATGACCGCGCGAAGATCATACTCGCTCTTATGCGACCCACGGTGCCACCAATCCAGCTTTGAAATGATGAGATCCTCTGGCGAGACAAGCCATACACCATACCTATCTATATCAACCAAGACTCGACGATCAAAACAGGCGCGCACAAATGGAGAACTCTTCGGCATCCAGAGATCGACCTTAAAACCACTTTCCGAGTCGATGTAATTAAATTCTGAGTTTCGCTGAAACGCATCAACCATCATTGCCTCGTCGACATACCCAAAAGCAGATAGACGCTCAAGAGATTCTCTGAGCTTAGGAAGGTCTTCCCGTTTCAACCGGATAATAAGATCGGCATCTTGGGTGAAGCGTGGCACTCCCCAGATGGTCACCGCCAACCCGCCCGTCAAGACGTAGGCGATTGAGAGTCTATCCAGAAGTTTGACCACCTTGATGAGGAGCTTTTTTGGATTCGGATCCATACTGACCTAGTTGATTAAGTTCATTGCCGAACTTCCACATTTCAAAAGCGATGTCGATCTTCTGATCGGCACTCATCTTGCTGTAAATTTTAGCCTGCATCCGCTCGGCATCTCTTGGAGTCATCATATCTTGCCCAGAGCTTACCATCTCACGCTGGAATCTAAAAGCAGGGTCGAGCCCTGCTTTTTCTGTTAGGTTTCATCATCCGTAACCACCTTTTTCTTCTTGCTCGCCTTCTTAGAAGAAGACAAGCTCTTGTTTATTTTTCTTTCAATCATGTACTCAACCGCCTTGGTGGTGGTATGCATAATCGCTCCCAGCGCCGTACCCGTAGAATCGCACTTACGACGAATCCCGTCGATCGCCGACTCCATTTTGGCGAGCGTTTCTTGAACGAGACTGATCGTATCATTCGCGCGTTTCATAATACTCGCGACCTGCCAGAGCAACCAGAACACGACCGCCGAAATCCACAAGACACAAAACGCGAGCACGATGTACAAAATCTCAAGTGGGGTGAACATATCCTCCAAATGTTTGTGTCATCCCGAGCGAGCGAAGCGAGTCGAGGGATCTCGAATCTACTCGAGATCCCTCCTCCACTCACGACGGTCGTCGGGATGACAAAGATTTCTATGCTCTTATTGTAGCACCAAATTCTTTTTCAAGCACCTGGCGGATCTTGTTCATCTCCGCATCGACCTCCTGCGCCTCGAGCGTCTTCTCCAAAGATCGAAATGTCATGTGCACGGCCATAGACTTGTGTCCTTCCTCCACGCCCTTTCCATGATACACATCAAACAACTCGTACGTCTGCAAAAGGTTGGATGCCTTGCGCACGGCCTGTTCAAGAGTGGCTGCGGTTGTTCGCTCAGCGACCGCAAACGCGATGTCGCGTTTGGCGTCCGGATATGAGGGAATCGATGAGAAGATCGTCGGAGTCTGTTCAATCGCAGCGAGCATCGTCAAGTTCATCTCTGCCATGGCGACGCGTCGACCGATGCCAAGAGCCTGTGCCGCATCAGGACGTGCTTCTGCGAGAATGCCGTATTTTTTTCCGTCAACGAGAATTTCGGCCGCACGACGTGGATGCATCCACGTCGCTGGCTTTATCATTTCACGGAACGTCACGTTAAAACCCGCGGTACGAAGCGTGGTCTCAACGTGTCGACGAAGCTCCACGAGCGGCGACTCGTCCCCCTGAGCGCTATACGCGATTCCAAAATGATATGGTTGTACAGGAAGAATTCCACCTTGGCCATCCTCATCGCCTTTCATGTCCCCAAAAAAGATTCTGGCGATTTCAAAGACAGACACAACAGGGAATGCACGATGGTTGAGCGCAACCGTATCAAACAAATTTGGGACAAGCGACTGGCACAAGTAGGGTCGATCTTCTGCGAGCGGGTTGGCAAGCTTGAGATGATCGTCGAGATCAAACCCGAGCGATCGAAGAATCTCGGGAGCAACGAACGCATAGCGATAGACCTCTGTCGCGCCCAGACCAAGCGACATCGTGCGACGTACGTCTCGAGCAAGTTCGCGTACAGAATCCTGAACAGGTGGGGCGATCGAAAACGATGGAAGAGATGATTCGATCTTGTCATACCCCAAAATGCGGGCGATCTCTTCGATGACATCTTCAACAATCGATACATCCTTGGTCGCACGCCACGACGGAATCGTGACTTTCATGGATCCACTCCCGGTAGTCCCATGCTTCAGCCTGGGTGCCGCCTTCACAATAAATCCGAGTCGACCAAGAATCTCCTCCATGTCCTTTGCAGGAATCTCGGTTCCAAGCCGCTGGTTGACTAAATCCGCCGTGAGAGAAACGGTAATCGGCTTTGGTAGATGGGAATACGCATCGACAACCTTGGATGCGACTCGAGCTCCTGGACTCAGCTCTGTCATAAGCTCCACGGCTCGACGCAAAGCCAGCTCGCAAAGATTTGGATCTAGCGACTTTTCAAAACGCGCCGATGATTCTGATCGCAACGCAAGTTTCGTCGACGTCTTCCGCACGCTCACCGGAGAAAAATTCGCCGATTCAAATACGATCCTCGTCGTCTTTTTACTCACGCCACTTCCCTCGCCTCCCATCACACCCGCAATCGCCATCGGCTTTTTCCCATCGGTGATAAGAAGCATCGATGAATCGAGCTGATACGTTTTCTCGTCGAGTGCGGTGATCTTCTCTTTCGGATGTGCAACGCGTACGACAATCTTGTCACCGAGGACATCCGCATCAAACGCGTGCATTGGCTGACCAAGTTCAAGCATCACATAGTTCGTGACGTCGACCACATTGTTGATCGATCTCACACCACATGACTCAAGCCGCCGCTTCATCCAATCCGGCGACGAACCCACGACAATCCCCTCCATCGCAATGGCCATGTAGCGAGGGCACGCCGACGCATCTTCAACCTTCACAGATAAACTTATGCCCTTCCCCACTGGAATCTTCTTAGGCTCATAACTCTCGAGTTTCGACTTGGTCAGCGCCGCGACTTCGCGTGCCATCCCATAATGTCCCATAAGGTCGGGGCGGTTCGTGAGGGACTTGTGTTCGATATCAAAAATGACGTCGTCGAGTCCGAGAGCCGTCGCAAGCGATGTCCCTGGATTTGCTTCGACATCTCCCAAGTCTCGAATCTCGTGATCCCCTTCTGTGGGAGAGAGGCCGATCTCGTTGCTTGAACAAATCATGCCTTCACTATCCTCTCCACGAAGTTTCGTCTTCTTGATCTCCACAAGCTCCCCTTCTCCATGCCATTTCACCCACGCGCCAGGAAGCGCGACGGCGACCTTCATGCCCGGAGCGACATTGGTTCCACCGCAAACAATCTGCACCGTGCGACCACCAACATCGACCTGGCACACATGAAGTTTGTCAGCGTTGGAATGCGCACCGACAGATTCGATGACCCCGACCACGACATACTCGAGCGCATTAGCTTGATCCTTCATTCCCTCGACCTCGACGGTCGACAGCGTGATGCGTGAAGCAAGCTCCTTGTCGGAAAAACCTGGAGGTAACTTCACAAACTCAGTCAACCACTTTTTGGAAATCAACATAGTTTCATGGGTTCAGGTGAGATCAATTCATTTACTTGGCCCGGCTTTGCCAGCAAGAAATGAATTGATCTCACCTGAACCGTACCCTTAAAACTGTTTCAAAAATCTCAAATCGCCAGACTCGAGGTGACGGATGTCATCGATCCTATACTTGAGCATCACTAGACGTGTGAGTCCGAAACCGAACGCAAACCCTGAATACTTTTCTGGATCGATATTTGCCTGGCGCAGGACGTTTGGATGAATCATGCCGCCGGGCATGGCCTCAAGCCAACCCGTCTGTTTGCAGACACGGCACCCTTTTCCTTTACACAAGAAGCATTCAAGCTCTCCGCGGACACCTGGTTCAACGAAGGGATAAAACTTTGGCGAGAGACGAATCTTGGTGCCCTTCCCATAGAGATGATCTGCAACTGCCTGGAACACGCCCTTCATGTGGGCGAATGAAATCCCTTCGCCGACGACCACGCCTTCCAACTGATGGAACGTGTGCTCATGGCGTGCATCTGTCGCTTCATTGCGGAAACATCGTCCAGGGACAATCGCGCGTAGAGGTACACCATGCTCTCGCATAGCACGAACTTGGAAGGAAGATGTGTGCGTGCGCATGACCCATCCAGTTTCTTCTGATCCGACATTTCCGGCTGCACCCGTTTTTCCTTCAATGTAAAAGGTGTCCTGCATGTCGCGTGCAGGATGCGATGGGGGGATATTGAGCGCCGTGAAGTTATAAAAATCGCTCTCAAGCTCTGGGCCATCCAGAACCATGAATCCCATGCTGGTAAACAGCTCCTCAAGCTCTTGTTGAACTTGCGTAACGGGATGAAGTGTCCCGCGAGGTGCTACGTGCAGCGCCGGCTCAGTTACGTCGATCCATTCCTTTGCGGCACTCGACGCCATCGACGCTCTGGAAACTCTCCCTTCTGCTTTGCCAAATGCGGCTTCAATCGCTTCTTTGACTTCATTAGCAACGGCGCCCACAAGCTTTCGCTCCTCATCCGCCAGGCTCGCCATCTCTTTCATGAGCGCATTGAGCTTCCCACGGCGTCCCAAAAATTGCGTCTTAAGTTCTTCAAGCGCCTCGCGATCCATCACCTTGTCGATAAGCTCGGTGAAATCTTTTTTCAGTTGTTCAAGTTGGTCTTTCATACAATCAGGGGACAAGTACCTTGATGTCTCGAATTTTTTTGAAAGCAATATCTCTCGTCACCACAGGAGACCGCAACAAAACAGCTGTTGCGGCAATCACACTATCGGACGTTGTTAATTTCATCTCACGTCGAACACGCGCTGCTTCTCTGGCAACTGAGAAATCGACATCTACCACAAGAACTTGTTTCAACCAGAGCTCGATCATCAGGATCTCTTGAGGAGTGATCTTTGGGAAACCTAAAAGCTCTACCACGGTAATGGTAGAGACACTAAAGCTTTCACCCATCGCACGCTGTCGATTAATCCAAGAAACGATTGCTGCGTCGTCATTGATATATGAAATCACGACGTTGGTATCTAAGACGATCATAGCTGAACATGATCGCCCTCTTTGCGCACGTTTCGTTGATACTTCTTCGCATCAATCTTCCTCTTCTTCCACATTCCACGAATCGCTTCCCATGCATCGACTTCGGCCTGTTGGATCTTTGTGTGGCTCACACTTCGAGACTTCACTCCTTGTTTTACTGCAGAAATAGTCATAATCCAAATTTAGCTTACCATGCTCCTCACTCCCAGACAACCGCTCTTAAATCGCCACCATCGACTTAATCGCGCCCCAGATTTGGTCGCCGAAGGTGACGAAGTCTTTATACGTTACGAGGACAACAAGCACCATGAGCAACATGAAACCCAGATTGTGCACGGCGACTTCGAGTTTCTGATTAACAGCCCGGCCGCGGAGTTTCTCGATGGCGAGGAACAGGATGCGGCCTCCGTCGAGCGCCGGGAACGGAAGCACGTTGATGATCGCCAGATTGATCGAAAGCACGGCCGTGAACTGGAGAAGATAAATGAGTCCCATTGCCGCGACTTGCCCAGTCATCACCGCGATGCCGACCGGCCCCGACAAATCCACAGCCACTTCTTGACTTACGACGAGATCACGGATGAGTCCACCAAATGCCTTCAAAATCTCAACCGTAAATTGATAGGTTGTAAAGACACCTTGGCCAATTGCTTGGAAAAAAGGATAGGAAACGAAACCCGTTGAAACGAATGCGATTCCCACGCCGATTGTATCTATACTTTCCAAGTATTCACTTGTGAGAGTATAGGTCGCATAGGATCCATCGGACTTATTCACCAGCACATCAACTCCCTCCGCCGCGTACTGCGCAAAATAGTCGCGTGCTTCCACGTCACTGGTCACCACCTTCCCATCCAGCGACTCGATCACGTCCCCGCTCACCACGCCGGCTTCCGCCGCAGGCGAACCTTCCACGACTTGCATGACAGTAATTTCTTGCGATTCAATGCGCGCAGAACTCGGAAGTGACTCGTCGATGATACTCGGAAGTCCTACCATGTACCCAATCGAGAATAATACTGCCGCAAGCACAAGATTCATCGCCACTCCGGCGATCAATACGACGAATCGCTTCCAGGCAGGCTTTGATGCAAAACTATCTGAATCATGGGAGTGTTCACCGCTCTCGCCCTTGATCTTCACGAACCCTCCCAACGGAATCCAGTTAATCGAGTAAACCGTCTCTCCACGCCGCACACCCCAAAGCCGTGGCGGAAATCCGAATCCGAATTCCTCCACCTTCATGCCCATCTTCTTGGCCACAATAAAGTGCCCAAACTCGTGAACAAACACGAGCAAAGAAAGGACAAGAATGAAAAGCAAAAGTGTTTCCATAAATCGAGGCAATCATACTGATTTTCGCGCTAACCAGCAAACTCACTGAACGTCCACCTCAGCCTTAAGTGATGTTCTCCGTCACCTCCTTCCAAACACCGATACTTTTTTTAGAATTTTTCCCCTCGAAAATTATTTTCTCATATAAATCAGGTGTAAGCCTTTTCACCTCTTCTGCACGTCTTTTCACTGATTCAAGCTCTTCTTGCCAGTGATCTTCAGAAAGGCGGAAGTCCAAAAAATGAATATAATCGCTTGATAACACCTCAGAAGGTAATGTTTCACGATTTTTGATTTTGCTATCAACATAAGCTGAAACGGCGGTATCTGGCATTCCAAAAGCATGCCCGGCCTCCTCAGCACTATCACTGTCAAGCAATGCCTGTAAACTCGCTTCATCTTTTCCTACCAAGAATATCGCAACTTCATAGCGGGGCTCGTCGTCCCGATCATCTTTTTTATGAAATGTCAGACTGTAAGGTAAACTGAACTTTTTCAAAAGTTCTTCCAATTTTGAAACAGTATTCTGATACTCACGATTCCATTCTTGATAACTCGTTTCATTTTGATAAGCCGAGCGATCTGGATTATAGAGTTCAATGTCACATACAGGCTTCAGACCCTCTAAAACCAAAAGCAAAAACTCTATCTTGATCCGTAATAATCTCGGAATCCTTCAATTCGGAAAGAAGTATTTCTCTCCGACTCTTTTCCACCGATTTTTCTAGTGATCTTGGTACATCTGATTTTGGACTGAACCCACAAAGTCTATCTAGAAAACCCATATGGAAATTTATTGAATCACGCGGACAAAATGTCGTTTTCCTTTCTGGAGGATGATCCCTTCGTCACTTGGTTTGAGAATCCGTTCCGGATCCTCTACGACGTCCTCACCTACTTTTACTCCTCCACCCTCAATCAGCCGACGCGCCTCTGATTTTGATTTGGCGAGACCTGAGGCGACAAGAACATCAACAACGGACGTCGCTGCGTCGATGCGATGCTCAGGGATATCCGCTGGGATCTGTCTTTCTCTAAAGAGAGCGTCGAATGCGTCACGGGCTTGGTCTGCCTCAGCGGACGAGTGATACATACGAACCAACTCCCAACCTAGTTGTGCCTTCGTGTCTCGAGGGTTCCCTCCACCGTTCATCGTTTGTTCGATCTCCCGTACACGATCCAAAGCCACATCCGTCAATAGGGTATAGTAACGAACGATCAGTTCGTCGGGAATCGACATAACTTTGGCAAACATGTCCTTTGGCGAGTCCTGAAGTGCAATCGAATTACCAAACGACTTGGACATCTTTCGTACACCATCCGTCCCCTCAATAAGCGGAACAGTCATGATGTCTTGCTCTGGCATGCTAAATTTTTTCTGTATCTTCCTTCCCATCAACAAATTAAGTTTCTGGTCGTGTCCTCCGAGCTCCACGTCGGCCTGAACCATCACGGAGTCATAACCCTGCATCATAGGATAGGCTAGTTCCAGAGCATTCAACGGATTCTCCTCGTCCGAGAGACGAGCGGCAAAATCTTCACGCTGTAACAGCTGAGTCGCAGACACCAACGAAGTAAGTTCCAAGTACTCTCGCGCCGACATAGGATCGAACCACTCTCCATTATGGCGAATTTCCAATTTATCGAGATTCAGAATATTTCCAGCCTGCTCGACGTATGTTTTCTTATTCTGATCGATCTCTGTTCGAGTGAGTTTCTTCCTTGCTTCCTTTCTTCCGGTCGGGTCGCCAATCATAGCCGTCGCGTCACCAATAATCAGGATCGCTCGATGGCCTAAATCTTGGAACTGCCTCAGCTTTCTCAATGGAACCGTGTGTCCGAGGTGCATGTATGGAGATGTTGGATCAATGCCAAACTTAATCCTGAGCTGCTTCCCAGACTTGAGTTGCTCTCGCAAATGATCGGCGACGATCACCTCCTCCACTCCCCGCGTCAGCAACTCTTCAATTTTTTTCGGATCCGTTGATACAGCCATATCGCTCAATTCTAGGCATGTTGTTTGATAAACGCAATGATTTCGTCACGACGCGACTCCATCGTGGCACGATCTATCGCCTCAAGATTGAGGCGTAGTTTCGACTCCGTATTGGACGCACGAACGTTAAACCAGAAATCAGGGTACGTGATCGTGACGCCGTCGAGGGTTGTGAGTTCACCGTCGTGGTATTTCTCAACAAGCTTTTTCATCATCCCGTTCTTGTCTTCAACCGTGAAGTTGATCTCGCCTGAATGGACATAGCGTTCAAGCGGCTCGACGATTTCTGAGAGCGGTTGATTGCGTTGAGTGATCTCCTGAAGGATCTGTGTGGCGACGGTGACAGGGCCTTCGTATACGCCTGTCGGAAACGCATAAAAAAAATGTCCCGATGACTCTCCTCCAAACACCGCACCCACGCTGCGCATCTGTTCCTTAATGAGCGAATGCCCGACGCGAGTCACCGATGGAACTCCCCCGGCTTCCTCGATCATATCTCGTGTGATCTTTCCGGGACGGATGTCATAACAGATCGTGGCTCCAGGGTGATCGCGCAACATAATCTGCGCGAGCAAACCCCGTAGGATCGCCGGTTCAACGAGGCGCCCTTTATCGTCGATGAAAAAGATTCGGTCGCCGTCGCCGTCGGTCGTGATCCCGAGATCAGCGCCGAGCTCCACGACTTTCGCACGAATCGCTTCCGTGTTTTCTTCTTTAAACGGATCAGCTTCATGGTTGGGAAACGATCCATCAAAGTCCCAAAACACTCGCGTCACATCCGCGTCAATCAGTTTGAAAAGCTCGTCGAAATATTGTGCCCCCATGCCATTGGCTGTATCGACGACGATCTTCATTTTTTGAATCGGACGAGAACCCGCATGAGCGAATTCTGCTTTTACCGCAATTGCAGGAATGCCATCCACTTTTTTTATGTCCCCCACCTCATCCACCTCATCCACCTTTTCCACCAACTCTGCAATCTCTGCAATCCCCGTGTCGCCGCTAATCGGCACGGCGTTCGCACGCGTCAACTTGAATCCATTGTAGGCCGCTGGGTTGTGCGAGGCGCTCACCATGATTCCTCCGTCTGCCTTCAAATGCCCCACCCCAAAATAAAACGCAGGAGTCGAAACAAGTCCAATATCAAGCACCTTCACGGCGCTTCTTACGAGTCCTTCCATGAGTCGATCCTGATAAGGAATCGAACTCTCACGCATATCTCGACCGACGACCACCGTCATGCCTGCTCCTTCAGGAAGCTCGTTTCTCAAAAACTGCGCATAGGCGCGGCCGATTTTTTCTGCTAAATCATCGGTTATCTCGGAATCAACCAACCCGCGAATATCGTACTGCTTAAAAATGTGCCTTGGAATGGACATAGACGGACATTTTTCGTATGATTTGTCTGTAATCTAACAATCAAACTATGGAACTTATTTGGATCTTCGTTATTGTCATGGGAGTTATTCTTCTGTGGCTCATTCTAACATACAACGGCCTCATCACGTCCCGAAACCGCGTGGATGAATCCTGGTCGGATATTGAGGTGCAGCTCAAGCGCCGCTACGACCTCATCCCCAATATCGTAAACACGGTAAAGGGCTATGCCAAGCATGAGGATTCCGTGTTCACAAAAGTGACCGAAGCGCGTACTGCTGCGATGGGAGCCAAAACCATGCAGGAACACGCAAAGGCGGAAAACATGTTGAGCGAAACATTGAAGTCGCTGTTTGCCGTTTCCGAAGCTTATCCGGCTCTCCAAGCCTCAACGAACTTCCTCCAACTCCAGCACGAGCTCACGGATGCGGAAGACAAGATCATGGCGTCACGCCGTTTCTACAACGCGAACGTTCGAGATTTCAACACAAAGCTCCAAATCTTCCCAACCAATCTCATCGCTGGCATGTTCGGTTTTGTGACACGTGAATTCTTTGATGCTCCAGATGTTGCACTTGAAGCACCACACGTTGCGTTCTAGTACTTTATGTATTCCCAAATAACCGCCAACAAACGCAAGACTTGGTTTCTGATAGTCATTTTTACGATCGTCATCGTAGGCTTAGGTTGGGCGTTTGGGGAGTACACAGGAACGGGAAATGTCGGTCTGATCACTGCGGTCTTGCTTGCAACGGCGATGAACCTCATTGGCTACTTCCACGGCGATAAAGTTGCCCTAGCAACCTCCGGAGCAAAATCGATTCAGAAGGCTGACAATCCACGGCTCTACCGCATGGTCGAAAATCTCGCCATTACCGCTGGCATGCAGACCCCAAAAATCTACGTCATCGTCGACCCAGCCGGAAACGCCTTTGCCACAGGTCGCGATCCGCAGCACGCGTCGATCGCCGTCACGACCGGACTCATGGAGATGCTGGACGACCAAGAACTCCAAGGCGTGCTCTCCCACGAGCTCTCTCACATCAAAAACTACGATATCCGTGTGATGACGATTGTCATCGTGCTGGTTGGTGTGATCCTCCTTCTTTCAGACATGCTCCTGCGATCGATGTTCTGGGGTGGACGTGATTCGGACAACAAGGGCGCGGGAATCCTTCTCATCATCGGACTCGTGCTCGCGATCCTTTCTCCACTCTTTGCCGAGCTCATCAAACTCGCCGTTTCACGTTCCCGCGAGTATCTCGCGGACGCGGACGGAGCGCTGCTCACTCGGTATCCAGAAGGACTTGCCCGCGCGCTGGAAAAAATCGCTGGACAAGACCGACCACTCAAGCGTGCGAACCATGCTACGGCCCACTTGTTCCTCGCCAATCCGTTTGACCCACACGTGACCAAAAAATTCGAACACCTCTTCAGCACACATCCACCCATTGAGGAACGCATAAAAAAACTTAGGGGTATGTTATGAGTCACGATATCGTCGATAAATTTTCTACGCACCTCAAAAACGTCCTCACGCGAGCCCTGTGTCTTGTGGTTGAACAGGACCAAAAAACCATCCAACCGGAGCATCTCCTGTGGGCGTTGGGAACACAAAAAGGTTGCATCGCCGCGGAAATCCTCAAAAAAAGCGGTGTGAAAATCACGGATCTCAAAAAACTTGCTGGAATAAAAGAAATCGTGCGTGTTTTTTCTGTCTCCGACGGGATGATGTTGCAACTTTCTGAGGAGGCAAAACGCATCGTAGAAAAAGCCGTACTCGCGGCGAACATGTATGGCCATCGGTATGTCGGAACAGAGCATCTTCTATCAGGAATCCTCCAAGTGAACCCCGAAGGAACCGCGTCGTTTTTTACACACACCCAAATCAACGTTCATGAACTGAAGTCGCAACTCACGGTTGTTCTGAAAAGCACATCCAAATTCCCAGACTTCAACGCCTCAGTAAAAACAGAACCTGTCGCAGCACCCAACACGCAACCACCACAAAAAGAAAAGACCGCCCTTGATGTGTTTGCGGTAGAACTCACCAACCTAGAGACGCAGAAAAAAATTGATCCGGTCATCGGTCGAGAACAAGAGATTGAACGGATCATGGAAATTTTGTGTCGACGTACAAAAAATAATCCCTTGCTTTTAGGTGAGCCGGGCGTAGGAAAAACGGCTATCGTAGAAGGATTGGCTAAACGCATCACCCAAGGACAGGTTCCTCCCGTTCTTGCGCACAAACGCCTTTTTTGCGTGGACATGACCTTGCTTGTCGCTGGAACGATGTACCGAGGAGAATTCGAAGCTCGTTTACGACACCTTGTCGACGAAGTGAAAAGCGATCCTGACATCATCTTGTTTATCGATGAAATCCATACCATCGTTGGTGCTGGCTCTGCTTCAGGATCTATGGATGCCGCCAATATCCTCAAGCCCGCCCTTGCACGCGGAGAAATACACTGCATCGGAGCCACCACTCCAACGGAATTTAAAAAACAAATCGAGTCAGACGCGGCTCTGGAACGACGATTCCAAACGGTCTTGGTGGATGAACCTAACCAAGAAAAGACGATGGAAATCCTCGAGGGGATCGCTCCATTCTACGAACAATTCCACCGTGTACGTATTTCCCATGAAGCGATCACTCAAGCCGTTTGTCTTTCCCATCGCTACGTACAAGACCGCCACTTCCCCGACAAAGCGATTGATTTGATAGACGAAGCCGCGGCGGCATCTCGAGTTCGAAACTACCGTCCGGGTACAATACAACACGAGCGCGAACTCTTCGAGAGACTCACGCATATCAAAGAAGCCAAACGGCAAG
>CAZELN010000002.1:0-15940 GCA_964513275.1 uncultured Gammaproteobacteria bacterium | reverse complement strand
CACCGCGCCCGTAGAGACCATCAACGCTCAAGATGTTGCGCGGGTTATTTCGCGGGCAACAGGCATTCCTCTGGAAGATCTCACGTCATCTGACAAACGTGAACTGTTGAAGTTGGAAGAGCGATTGCGCGCGCAGATCGTGGGACAAGATGCCGTCCTCGAAACGGTTGCGGGCGCTGTGCGACGAGCTAAAACAGGGATTGCTCATCCACATCGGCCACTCGCGTCATTTCTCTTTTTAGGACCCTCGGGCGTTGGAAAAACTCAACTCGCCAAAACCGTCGCCGAGATCTTATTCCATTCACCTTCCCATTTGATCCGTTTGGACATGAGCGAGTACGCGGAAGGATTCACGATGTCCAAACTCATTGGGGCTCCTGCTGGCTATGTCGGGTACAAAGAAGGCGCCAATCTCACGGACCGCGTAAAGCAGCACCCGTACTCGGTTGTTCTGTTTGACGAAATCGAGAAAGCCCACCGCGACGTGCAAAACTTGCTTTTACAAATTCTGGAAGAAGGCGAGCTCACAGACGCAACGGGACGCAAAGTCAACTTCAAAAATACCATCATCATTCTTACATCCAATGTTGGGCTTGAGCGATTTGAACGTGGAGATATGGGGTTCATGGGTACCCAAATCGATCGAGTAGTCGCGATAAACCAAGATCTTCGCGCAGAACTCGAGACTCGGTTCCGCCCAGAACTCCTCAACCGCCTTGACCACACATGCATCTTTCAACCCCTTGAGGAAAACGCCCTTGAACGGATCGTCGAAAAACAGCTCGCGGAACTCGTCACACGACTCCAGACAAAAGGCCTCACGCTTCGGGTTCATGAGAGTCTCACGAGCCACATCCGCGCGAAGCTTGAACCCAAGTTCGGCGCTCGCCATGTCCGTACACTCATCCAAAACGAAATCGAACACAAAATCGCCGAGCGCCTCAGCAAAAAAGACCAACCCACATCGCTTATCGTCTCTCTCAAAGGCCAAACAGTAACGATCACCAAAGGCTAGACTGGGGTCAGGTCTTGAGTCTGCACTTTCGTGCTATTATAAGGGATATGGCACGTCCGCTTCGTATCAAGTACCCAGGCGCGCTCTATCACATCACCGCCCGCGGTAATCGCAAAGGAGACATTTTCCTCGACGATCGAGATCGCCTTGTGTTTTTCGAGAAACTCGCAACCGTCATCAAACACCACAACTGGATCTGCCATGCGTTTTGCTTGATGTGCAACCACTACCACCTCCTTATCGAAACGGTCGAAGCAAATCTCTCAGACGGAATGCGCGACCTCAACAAAGACTATTCACAGGCATTCAATCGACTCCATGACACCGTTGGTCACCTCCTGCAAGGTAGGTTCAAATCGTTCATCATCGAAAAAGAGCCGTATTTGTTGGAGGTGGCGCGCTACACCGTATTGAATCCGGTACGAGCTGGGTTGGTAAAACATCCGGCCTTGTGGCGATGGAGCAGTTTTGCGGCAACGGCTGGATTAGTCGATGCCCCAGAGTTCTTGACGACCGAGTGGATTCTAGGTCACTTCGACGACGACCTTGGGCAAGCACGACGACGTTATATCGAATTCGTGGAGGCCGGTATTGGCGCCAAGTCCCCATTCAAGGAAGTCGTTCATCACTCAATCCTCGGTTCCCCCCAATTCGTGGGTGAGATGTGGCCGCTGTGCACGGGAACAACGGTAATCAAGGAAATCCCGCGTGAAGAGAGGCTTGTGGGCAGGCCAAGCCTGCAAGACCTGTTCCCACATGAACAGACAAAGGAGGAGAGAGACGAGGCGATCGTGTTTGCTCGAGTAGGATGTGGGTATTCGGTGGCGGAGATAGCTCGAAGATTAAGAATGAGTGAGTCTCTTATCAGTCGAATCTCAAGGAAATCTTAAAAAGTGCAGACTCAAGACCTGACCCCAGATATGGCCACACCGGAGGAACGAAAAGCTAGACTCCATGCCGCACGCCTCGCAAGACCGCCTTCTTCATTTGATTTTAGTAGATCCGATGACAATGGTGTTGGACAAGCAAATGCTCAAGCACGCGCGGCAGAACGTGCTCGTCTCAAACAGCAGGATGAGGAGATTGATGCTCGTCTAGCAGCGAAGGCTCCAGAACTCTACGCCCCTAAAAAACAATACGCAGATCCAGGTAGCTTTGCGGGCAAAATACTTCCAGGCGGTGCTCCTGCGCCACTTCAACAATTTAATCCACCAGAACTGAGACAACCCGCGCAAGCGGATCAAACAGGCTTGGATCAAAAGCAAACGCTCCAACAAAGCCGCTTGGTTTCCATGATCGAGCGCTCTATCGCGAAACGCATGGACGCCAACACGCAAGGAAGTCAAACCGCGTCATCAAAAAGCGCTCAACGTCCTCAGGAACGTGCACAAAGCCAAGCCACGGATAAACTGCGTGAGGAAGTCAAAAAGAAAGCCAAAGCGGCTTTTCGTCGTGGAGTAATATTTGTGTTGGATCTTCTTGCTGCCGCGTTTGACCTTGGTTCTACCGGTATTTCTTTTCTCGTCGATGTCTTTATCTACTTTTTTACGTTTGGCTGGCTTAACCTGGAGATGATCTACGGAAAACATTTTGCCAAAGGGAAAAGTCGCCTCGTTGGTCCAATCTCCTGGGATCCGATTCCGATGCCCGTTGATAAAGAAGCCATTATTCTCCAGGGAATTATTGTCGCAGCCGATATTGCCATTGCTGTTTCAGTACTTGTCGTGGCGATGGGATCCTTTTGTATCATTCACGATTTCACAAAACTCACCAGCTCCGTTACCGAGGCCGCGCAAATCGGCGCATCGATTGCCAAAGGCGAGAGTGGAGGACTGTGTTTGGGTGGTATAATTACTTCAGCTTTCGGTTTGTAACTCCTCTCTATGACCGAGCGTACAAAAAAACTCTTGCTTGTCGGCGGATTTATCGTATCAGTTTTTGCGATCGCGTTTGTCCTCTATACGCTTTTCTTCCAGCCCTCACCTCCAGAACCCACCGTGGAAGGTGGCGAAGAGGCACTCACCAGCGGACTTCCAAGCTCGATTGAAGCGCAGATCCGTGAGCTCCAAGAGGAACAAGCTCAGGAAGGAGTAGGCGGACTTGAAGAAGCTGACGAAGTGGCGCGTGGAGGATTAACCCAAACCACAGAGCTCACCACAGGCGCGGTCTACAATGTTGTTCTGGGCGCGGACGGCAAATCCATGAATTACTACAACGCAACGGATGGACGGTTTTATACAATCGATGAAGACGGAAACGTCGTCGCTCTGTCAGATACCCAATTTCCCGACGCCGAAAACGTCGACTGGAATAAGGATTCCAATAAAGCGCTCATCGAGTTCCCGGACGGTTCCAACATCATCTACAACTTTGACACGGAAAAACAAGTGACTCTCCCGGAACACTGGGAAGATTTTGACTTCTCGCCCACCACCGACGAAGTCATCGCGAAAAGTATTGCTTTGGATCCCCAAAACCGGTGGTTGGTGGTTACCAGCGACGATGGGTCACGCACGCAAAGCATTCAAGCGTTGGGAGAAAACGAAGATAAAGTGGACGTCAACTGGTCTCCCAATGACCAAGTGGTTGCGTTTGCCAACACAGGCACGTCCATTCAAGGAGGTCTGGATCGGCAAGTGATCTATCCGGTTGGAAAGAATAAAGAAAACTTCAAAGGTCTGGTGGTGGAAGGACTGGGGTTTGACTCGCTGTGGTCCCCAAACGGAAAACAACTGCTGTATTCTGTGGCAGGAACCTACAGCAGCAATAAGCCGCTTTTGTGGATCGTCAGCGCAACCTCCTCCACCATGGGAGATGACCGACAATCGCTTGGCTTCAATACATGGGTAGACAAATGCACGTGGAGTTCTGCAACGACCATCTACTGCGCGGTTCCTCTTGACCTCCCGCCCAACGCCGGACTCCAACGCTCGCTCTACCAAAACGAACCGGATGCTCTTTATAAACTCGATCTTGGAAACGGCACCTCTACGCTTGTGGCGATTCCTGAAGAAGAAACATCTATGAATAATCTTCAGGTATCTGACGATGAGGCGTCTCTCTACTTTACGAATACCTCAGGACAGTTGGAGTTGCTTCGTTTGAAATAACCCTATGGAACATCGATGGCTTTGGTTCCTCTCAATCGCCGCGTTGGGTCTGATGGTTTTTATCTTTTTTTGGTTTTGGAACCAACCTATTGAAATCCCCATTCCTGAAGCCGCGAGTCCAACCGACACCATGACACAACCAACCATCACCTTTGTAAATCCATCAAAAGGCGCGGAAACTCCCACAGTCACGGTCGTAGAATTTGGAGACTTTGAGTGCGAGGCGTGTAGGACGCTGGCGGCCTCACTGGAAATTCTCGTCAGAACGTTTCCTGATGACGTTCTTGTTGTTTGGAAAGATATGCCCAACGAATCGACTCACGAGCTTGCCACTCCGACAGCCATTGCCGCGCACTGCGCAGATCGGCAAGGGATGTTCTGGCAGTACCACGATGCTCTTTTTGAACGCCAGCCATACCTGAGCGAAACACAGTTCACCCAAATCGCGACAGACATCGGCCTTGACGTAGAAAAATTCCAAACCTGTTACGACGCCCGTGACACACTTCCGATCGTGAAGAAAGATTATGAGGAAGGCCTCGCGCTTGGAATTACCTCCACGCCCACGCTCTACATCGGCGACCAAACGCTTGTCGGCGCCGTGACCACGCAAGATCTCATCGACCTCGTCGCGGCAATGAAAGTGGTTCCATAAATATGAAGAGGTCTATCCTCACACTCTTGTTCTTCCTCGGATTCCTCTTTACACCACATTTCGTATTTAGTTGTACCTGTTATAACTCGAGTGGATCGCCTGTCTCGTTAGATGCATCTTCAAGATGTCGAGAAGCTGACTTATGCAACAGCACATCCGCTTCGGAAAGTGCACAAGAAAATTTTTGCGATTGTGGAAACAGCACTCCCATGCCGTTCTCCTGTACAGAATTCTGTAATTCACAATCTGGATATACAGGGACGGCTCCAACATCCACAACGACTTCGACTCCTTCAACACCCATTTCTCCAACGCTATCGATTGAAATTCCTGGTGTGACGTTTACCTTGCCGACAAGTTCAAAATCGGCAGTCGGGGAAACGACACTGAGCATTAACTACCTTGCTGAATACATCTCCGGTGTCTACAAATATCTCCTTGGGATCGCAACCACGATCGCGATTGTCGTGATCATGGTGAGCGGGCTGCAGTGGACGCTGGGCGGGGTAACCGCAGACGCCATCTCAAAAGCGCAGGCTAGAATAAAAAACGCCGTAACAGGACTCGTTTTATTGCTATCCACGTACGTCCTCCTGTTCACCATCAATCCAGAATTGATTACATTTGGCCCCCTTACGTTGACCTCCATCCCCGTTAATCCTCTTTCTATCAAATACACAACGGAAACAGAGAGAAGCACAAGCTGCAAAGATCGAACGAAACTCGTCATTTCAGATGCAGATAAAAGTCCCATGTCTAGTCCGTATACATCGCTGAAAGTCCCTTCTGCCAGCAGTTGTTCCGGTACAAAAGTTCCTCAGCCAATGCGCGACGAAGCATACAGAGCACAACAAAGCACCGGCGTACCCGCGGCCGTTATGCTGGCACAATGGGCTGTTGAATCTGGATATGGAAAACACTGCGTTGGATCCCATAAAAATAACTGTTGGGGAATTAAGTGTACAAGCGGTGGATCCTATGCGGGAAATGACACGCTTGTCTCAGCAGGAGCAAAACCAACCTGTCCCTCAGGTTGCCAAGCCTATAAAACAAAGGAGGTAAAAGGAGGCGTCACAGATGATTACTGGGCTTGTTTTCAAGATTTCACGTCTCTCTCTGAAGCATTGATTAAACACGCACAAGTCGTAAAAAAGAAGGGATGGGAATCGTATAATGGAGACCCGGAAGTTTTCGCTAAATTTGTTCAGAATAACTGCTATGCAACAGCCCTGAATTATGCTTCAGCTATCACGGCAACCATGAAGACCCAATGTTTATACACGCCTTAACAGACGTATCCGTCCGAAGAGTTAACCCTGTGTTACAATTCTTTGCATGAGACATTTTTCCTCTTTGTTCTTGCTTGTCCTGCTCGCCGTCATGGTAGGGCTTTCTTTTGCCCTTCCCTCGTTTTCCGCAAGCTCCGCAGAACTACTTAAGCCCACGCTCCAAGTAAACATTCCGGACGTAAAATTTAGCACAGCAACCATCCAAGACGACGTGCTTAAAATAAACTACCTTGGCGACTACATTGCGGGCGTCTATAAATACCTCCTTGGTATTTCGACGACCATCGCCATTGTCATGGTGATGGTTTCCGGCCTCCAATGGACATTCGGAGCGACAAGCCAGAAGGCGATCTCCAGCGCACAGGGTCGGATAAAAAATGCCGTCACAGGGCTGGTACTCTTAATGTCCTCCTACCTCATTTTATTCACGGTCAACCCCAATCTCATCAAACTCCAATTCCCCCAGCTTGACATCATCAAATTCGTGAACTTGGAAGACCTCATTACCGGTGCCGCAGAAGCCTGTAAGGATCTCAAGGCGACTGTGGGGAAATGTTCAGCCACAACCCTAACCACACCTTCAAGTTGGAACTCGTCGCTTACCACCATCGTTAACTCTGTTGCCGCCACGGAAAAAGTCGATGCGATCCTGATCGCCACCCACCTCCAAAAAGAAACAGGTGGAAACATCAACTACAGCCGCAGCATCGGTCCATGCGGAGAAATCGGCATCTCGCAGTTTATGCCAACCACGTTTGAATCCATTGTTGGCCAGCCTTGTTGCCAGGTTGTTGCGGCAAAAATCTCTGACACGCGTACCAAGTATGGAAAAATGTGTGACGATGGAGCTGTGGCAGACTGGCCGCCTAATTCGTCGACCATTCCTAACTGCAACGACAAAATATGCGGAAACTGCCAGGTTGCCCAAACCTCTTGTATTGACTATTTTGACACCAGTAAATCAAACGGCGTCCAGAATTCCGTGACGGCTACGGCAAAACTCATCAAATATAACCTCAATGCACTGGGTGACGATATTGCCCTGGCTATGTGCGCCTACAACGGTTCAGGAAAACAGGCGGTGGAATATGCCAAATCGGCAGCGGCGATCTACGCAAGTTTCTGTACGGCGTCTGGCGGGACACAAGCTTCGACAAGCACGTCGTCATCGACGACTACTACAACGACAACAAGTGGCGCGACAAGTGTGACAACCACAACACCGTAAGTATGTTTGTCTGTACGAACTGCGATGCTCAGTCCACGAAATGGTCAGGTCGATGTTCCCTGTGTGAGAAATGGGGAACGGTCGTTGAAGAAACCGAACCCAGGCTAAAGCCTGAAGCTACCAAAGAAAAATCCAAATCAAAACCTGCGCAAAGCACTCCTCTACGCGACGTTGCTACACAAAACGAGAGCGACCGGCTTTCCACACTTGACCACGAAGTCGACCGAGTGCTCGGCGGCGGGATGGTAAAGGGGTCGCTGGTGTTGTTGTCTGGAGAACCTGGTATCGGAAAGTCGACGTTAGTTGCGGCGATCGCGGGGTCGATCAAAGGAAATGTCCTTTACATCTCTGGCGAGGAATCCCCCACCCAACTGGCAGCGCGGTTTGAACGGCTCAAGAAGAATGCGGACTCCGTGCGATTCCTTGAACCCTACCCGGTCGAAACGTTGGTCGCGACCATCGAAAAGGAAGTCCCTGTTTTAGCCGTGATCGACTCGGTGCAAACGCTCACTTCCTCAGAGCTCGACTCGACCGCAGGAACACCGACCTTGGTTCGCTATGCCACTTCCCTTTTGCTTGACCTTGCCAAGCGCACAAACGTCTCGATCTTGCTGGTCGGTCAAGTCACCAAGGACGGAAGTATTGCAGGCCCAAAGACGCTTGAACATCTTGTCGACGTGGTCGTGAACCTTGAGGGCGATTCCGTTCATAGCTATCGCATGCTACGCGCGGCTAAAAACCGGTTTGGGGCGACCGATGAGATCGGAGTATTCGAGATGACTGAAGGTGGACTTGTGGCCGTAGCGAACCCATCTGAAAGATTCCTTGCAGAGCGCTCCGCGACTCCTGGATCGGTTATTGCTGCGACGATTGAGGGGTCTCGGGTATTTCTTGTGGAAGTCCAGGCTCTAGTTGAAACGGCCTTTTACGGGACACCTGTTCGTCGAGCCTCTGGCTTTGATCCAAACCGATTGCAGATGTTAGTGGCGATTCTCTCAAAACGAGCCGGACTCAAACTCGGCGACAAAGATGTGTTTGTAAACGTGGTAGGAGGCATGAGTCTTGCAGAACCAGCAGCTGACCTCGCGATCTGTGCAGCCATCGTGGGTGCATTCAAGAATCGCGCAGACGAATCCGCAACAGTCTACTTGGGTGAGGTGGGTCTTGGAGGTGAGGTGCGGTCTGTTCCCATCGTCGAGCGGCGCCTGATGGAAGCGTCAAGACTGGGTCTGGGGAGCGTCGTGATCCCGTCCAACTCAAAAATAAAAAAAGTGGAAATCGTTACCAGGCAAATTGGAAATATTAGCGAGCTTTAGCAAACGGATGCCCACTCAGTGGGTATCATCACTCTAAATGTACCATTTCGAACTGACGATCGATGCGGTCGTAGGTGAGAGGGTGACCGTCGAGATCGGGATCCTGAGCGAGAAGCTCCGTGGCATAATCGCGGGCTTTTTTCATGAGGTCGGTATCCGCTGGTGTGGCGAGTTGGAAGTCGGCAAAGCCGGATTGGGCATTCCCGAAGACATTCCCTGCTCCACGCAGATCAAGATCGATCTGGGCCAACTTGAACCCATCATGTGTTTTCTCCATAGCTCTCAATCGCACCTCGCTTGAACCCTCCATGTGTTCAGGTAACAAATAACAATAGGATTGGATGTCGCTGCGCCCGACTCGACCACGTAGCTGATGAAGCTGTGCGAGCCCAAACCGCTCGGCGCCGACGATCACCATCACGGAAGCATTTGGGATATCGACCCCAACCTCTACAACAGTCGTCGACACAAGGACGGCGATCTTGCCGGTGCGAAATTTCTCGATTGCTTTTTCTTTCTCATCGGTTTTGAGGCGTCCATGGAGCATCTCAATCTTTGCGTCTTTGAGCGTTCCCTTGTTGAGCTCTCGCGCAACCTCGACCACAGATTTGACTCCAAGTTTGTCGCTTGGATCAATGAGCGGACACACAACAAACACCTGTCTCCCCATTTCGATCTGCTCACGGACATGCTTCCACATCCCCGTCCGCTGGGGTTCCAGCACAACTGCCGTCGCCACCGGTTGTCGACCAGGCGGCATCTCGTTCAAAATCGAAAGTTCGAGATCCCCAAAAATCGTCAGCGCGAGCGTGCGTGGAATCGGTGTAGCACTCATGGAGAGTAAGTGCGGGACGGAACCTTCATCAATATGCAATAAGGCGTGCCGCTGTTCCACGCCAAATCGATGCTGTTCATCAACAATAACCAGCTGAAAGTCACTAAACTTCAACCGATCCTGAAGAAGCGCATGCGTCCCTACGATACATCCGATCCCCCTCTGGATCAGCTCGTCGCGAGAGACATCTTTGTCACCGATCTTGCACATAGTACGTGTGAGCAGTCCAACCGGTTCCTCCAGAAATCTTGAAAGCGCAACATGCTGCTGCGTTGCCAAAATCTCCGTCGGAGCCAAGTACACGACTCGTGAACCGGCATGCAGCACGCTCGCCGCTGCGGCCGCCGCCACAACGGTCTTTCCACTTCCCACATCTCCTTCTAAAAGTCGGTTCATCGGGTGCGATTTCTCCAGATCCTGAACAACCTCCCAGATCGCCTTACGCTGCGCGGTCGTGAGCTCAAACGGAAGATCCGCAACAAACGCCTTGAGAAACACCTCGTCCAGGGGAATCACGGTTGTAGCCTTTTTCTCTCTATCGGCTCGAACACGAGTGAACATGAGCTGGTGTAAAAACAGCTCATCGAACTTCAAGCGTTGTACCGCCTCATCTAATTCGCGTTGCGATTCAGGGAAATGAACCCATTGGAGTGCTTGTGCAAGACTTGGATACGATTCTTGTTCAACAATGTGGTTTGGGAGCCAGTCTGGAAATTCCAAAGCCGCGGGAAGAGCTGCGCGCATAGCATCGCGTAGTCGTCGCATCGTCATTGAACCCGTGAGTCCGTACACAGGTACAATGCGTCCTGTGTGAGTCTGCTCACCAGCACGCTCAATAATTGGGTTCGTAAGACACCGACCAAAGCGCCCATCGATCCGACCTGCGAGTGAAACCTTGGATCCAACCGGAAGGCTTTTCTCGAGGTACGACTGATTGAACCAGACGACTTTTAGTTCCCCCGTGTCATCTCCGACGACTGCCTCTGTAAGATTTACTCGTCGGTTCTTGGCCGGCCGGGATTGGATCGATTGGATCGTGCCAACCACGGTTACTGTATCCCCGGCTCTCGCCTTCCCTGCCCCCACAACCCGAGAAAAGTCATCATATCGAAACGGGACATACCACAACAGATCCCGCACGGACACAATCTCAAGAGCCCGAAGATCTGCCACCGCTTTACTCCCAAGGCCGGGTAAATCCGAAATCGGTGAGCCTAAATGAATAGCCATACTGATCAAATCTTAACACAAACGAAAAAACACCACCTAAGTGGTATTTTTTCGTGGTGCGATCGGGAGGATTCGAACCTCCGACCCTCAGCTCCGCAAGCTGATGCTCTATCCAGCTGAGCTACGACCGCAGGTAAAATGCTCAGAAATGGCGGCGAGAACTCACAGTTTATACAGTCTTCTGAGCACATCCGTCAAGTTCTCCTCCACACGCTCAAGATTCTCCAAACAATAGGGAAGCAGTAACTCACGCACTTCATTTGGGTCAATATCTTCCAATGGAACCGTCAATAACGGATGCCAAGGAGAATGGAATTCAAAGTAGAGATTCTTCACATCAGGCGGATCGTAGGCGATCGAAAAATCTTTGATTGCTTGAAAGTCGTAATACATGTCTGAAACGACCACGCCCGTGTTGGTAATCACGACCGGGACGCGGTCAGGCGGGACGAAACTCGACAGCAAGGTAATCACGCCGATCATAAGGATGATAACTGCAAACAGAAAATTCGCGGTCGCAATGGCGTAAACAATGAGCGCAACCCCAAGCACGGCGGCAATAGAATACCAAAGTTTCGAGCGGCTATGCGCCGAATATTCATCGACCTCCCACTCAAGCCTTGGCGATCCGATATCAAATAATGACTCGTCTGCCTCCATAATTGAACACGCTCATGATAAATAGCGTTTCTATCTTACCACAAAACAAAAAATCCGAGAGAGTAACGGAAGTGGCTACATTAATTCGTTGACGAGACAACCTGCTCGGCAATTTTATAGTGCTCCATTTTTGCGATGGAAGTACGAACAAGGCCATTTTTGTCCATTTCGTCATAAACCGCATAAATGTCGTCGCCTTCGGTTTGAAGCATAACTCTGAAAGCATTCTCGCCATCATTTAATTGAATTGTTTCAAGTTCCACCCAGTTTGCATCAAACAGGGTGATGAAACTCGGACCGACTTCTTGGAGTTCTCCTGAATTTTCGTTTGTGTGCACTCCTTCTGCAATCTCTTGGGTATATCCAACCACCCACAGTTGATGTTTTTCGTTCCATGAAACGCCTGTTGGGAAATATACGTCCAAATCACGTTCAATGATGGTTTGTGTAGACCCGGGAATCAATTTGAGCGTATTCGCGTCTATGGCGAACGTGTGAATCCCAACTCTTGACGTATTGCCATAGTCTAAATTCGTGCTGAAAATTTGGAACCGATTTTGTTGCGCCCCCATTTGCCCTTTTGGCACATACGTTAATGACGTGCCAGTTACAAAACTTCCTGTTTCAGGAAAAACCACAGCAGAGTCGACGACATTCAACCTCTTGTCTAACTTATACATTTTCGCGCCCCATTCATCTGGCGAGGTTGCGCCTATTCCTTGATAGAAAAATTGTGTGTAGATAAACTCCCCGTCGTTGGCCATGCCCATGTCCGCAAACTGTTCTGTTGCTCCATCGCCTATTTGCACCTCGTTCTCTAATGCATTGAAATCCAGATCAAACTTCATAAGACGAACTTTTTCTGTACCCATGACAAGTGAAACCATGTAAAGAACATCATCAATTATCGTAAATTTCTGATCACCAAGGTCGCCGCCCCACATCGAATTTTCATCTGTGACATCAATCGCTAACGTTTGCCCTTTTAGTTCTTTTGCCTCTCGGTTGTAAACCCGGTAATATAAATTTTTGTCCTTCATCAGGGAATCAAATGGGGCGATTTGATAGGTGACGAATACTTCGTTGTCATGCAACAATACGTTTGCAAAAAGTCCACGCCCTTCAGATGGATTGTGCAGTGGAATAATCTCTCCCTGTCTTTGAAACACGAGCCCACGAGCTTCTTCTTCAAACGATACTGCCGGTGCCATAACTCTAAGGAGTACAAAAATCAGACCTACAGTCAAAATCAGAAGGAGAAGCTTGATTCTTTTTGTCATGTCAAACTTGGCGGTGGGGGTGGGATTCGAACCCACGGTACGTTTTAGGTACAACAGTTTTCAAGACTGTCCTCATAAACCACTCGAGCACCCCACCTAACTTGTTTAATTTTGTGGCGGAGAGGGAGGGATTCGAACCCTCGCGAGCTTTTGGCTCCTAACGATTTAGCAAACCGTCCCCTTCAGCCTCTTGGGTACCTCTCCGTGTTTGCGGTCGATACAGTACTCGATTCTTCTTATTAAATCAAACTGAACTCCCCTTCGCCAGCGTAAATCCCCACACGGTCTTTGCCCCCTGTTCTTTTAACAGTCGTGCGACGGCGTCCATGGTGGTGCCGCTCGTAAAGACGTCATCGCAGAGCAAGATGTGATCTGGCACAACAACTTCTGGTGCAAGCTCAAACACCTTGTCCATTTCCCCCACACGCCGTTCCCCATGGGACGTTCGTGACTGTTGGGCGGTTTTTTTCGTTCGACGTACAAATGTCTCCACCGGAAGCCCAAACATCTCCCCTGCCCACGTCGCGACTTGCTGTGCCTGATCGAATCCTCGAGTCCGAAGTCGCGTTTCGTGGAGCGGCACCCATGTCACCCAATATGCCGCCAAAGGCGGTTGCATTCGCAGTGCGGCACGACGTAAACTTTTTATAAACACGGCTTCAACGGAACGATCACTATAAAACTTCCAACAGGCGATAAGCTCGCGCATGAGCGCATTTCCGTACGGCACAAAATACGTCAGCCCGTCCAGATATCGATCCTCCTGACACTCCACGCAGGTTCGCGGCGACTCGCCCATGGAACAAAAAGCACAAGAGGCCTGTGGAGGCACAGGGATCCATTGATCCAGGCAGGTTGCACACATCAGCGCCCCTTCGCGCTTACACGAAACGCAGAATCGTGGAAACAGCGCTTCTACTGCCAAGTGGCGGAGTCGACTTTCCATGTTCCCTCCTCCATCACGAATGTCAATACGATGTCTTGATAGGTCACCTGCGTATCTTGTGGCGACCCGATTGCCTCTTCCCGCTGTGTCGTGATCGTGACCTGTGCGGTTCCCGCCTCTTCATCTTTTTCATCAATGGTCACGGTTACGACCTGTGTGGATACACCGTAATACTCCTCAGGAGCCTGGGCTGTGTCGATGGTCTTTTGAAGCTCCGCGGCAAACGATACGCTCGCCAGCGCTACCACGTCCTTGAGATTGGCAAAATCCGCCTCGTTTGAATAACTGCCGTACCGGGCAACAAACGTCTTGGCCAACGCTACCACGTCAGACGCTCCGTTGCGTGTTTCCCTTTCCGCTTCAAGTTCCTGTTCCGAAATAGTCGGCCGCGTAGGAACGACTTCCTCCACCGGCGCAACGGGTGCTGACTCTATCACCACCTCCGGCGTGGGGGTAGAAGAACCGGAAAGCAAAAACCACCAGAACCAAACCAATAAAAGGAGCAATCCAACCACGAATAAAACGGCGATCGCGATACGTTTTCTTCGAGTCATCATATGCTCAGTGAGTCACGAATTTTATCCGCCTCGTCTAAATCCAGAGGCTCCTCTCCCTTTGCCGTTCCCTCTTCTCTCCCTTCTGCTTCTTGTACCGCCCTTTGAGCCGCTGCTTCCTTTTTGGCTCGCTCTTGTTCCAACAACTGCTGCGGATTGGTCGTCACAAGTTGATCCTCCGTGTAAGACGCAACGACTTTAATAGCCGCATGTTTGGCTCCAGCAAAAAAAATCCCTTCTCCGACTCCAGACTCCAACAACAAGTACTTTTCTCCATCGGTAAGATGGAACGTCGTTTGCACGGCGTCGGCCGCCGAAGGCGCTTGCTTCAACAGAATCTGCATGGCGGAGTTGGTCACGATGGCTTGACCGTATTGGCTTCGCAAAAAGTCGTTCACATCTTGCGTGATCGTGGTCACACCTAAATAATACTTTCTCGCGCGCTTGACCAGGGCAAAAATAAATTTCGCGGAATCCTCATTTTGCATGAGCCACCAGGCCTCATCGACGACGAGTATGCGCTTTTTGCGTTCACTCCTGGTGACATTCCAAATATAGTTGATAATCGTGTAAATAGCCGTGGGACGCAGCTCGTCTTCCAGATCACGCACAGAAAACACGACCAACTGGTTTTTCATCTCCACATTCGTAGGAGAATTGAGAAGCCCGGAAAACGTACCCTCTGTATATTTCTCAAGTCGAGCAACAAGATCGGCGGAACCTTCCATGCCCTCAAGCACGTCTTGGAAATCCGTGAGCGTAGGTGGTTCCACCTCCGCCAAACTCAACAGGTCGGGAGTAATATCATTCTTTGCGTATGTCTCAATGAGCGCCCGATCCAACAGCGAATCTTCCGCTGGCGTAAATCCAAGTTTTCCACCTTCCCCAACGGGCTGACCGATCATGATGCGCAACAACCCCTTGAGCGTAATCACGGCAGAACGAATAATATCATCCACTTTTGTCCCTTCCCCAATACCGCGCGGCAAATCAAACGGGTTCACTTTTGCGTCTGACGCAAGCGACACATTAATGAATGTACCGCCGACCGCGTCAGACAAATCTTTATACTCATATTCCGGGTCAATCACGATCACGTCTGTTCCCATCATCAAGGAACGCAAAATTTCAAGTTTGATCGCGTACGATTTTCCGGCTCCAGATGTTGCAAAAACGACGGAGTTCGCGTTTTGCAGGCTGAACCGATCAAACAAAATAAGCGAATTATTATGGCGATTAATCCCGTACAGAATCCCGTTGTCCGAGGTGAGATCTGAACTAATGAATGGAAACGAGGCCGCAATCGGACTCGTGTTCATGTTGTAGTTAATCATCAGTTCATCGTTCCCCAGTGGAACCGTGGAGTTAAACCCTTGCTCGGCCTGATAAAATCCACTCTTGGTGTAAATCAATTTACTGCCAAACAACGCCTCCACTTCTTCCGTATACTTTTCTAATTCCTGGTCGTTCTTGGCGTAAATAGTCACGTAAAACGAAAACTGAAAAAAGTGCTCGATCCCCTGCGTAAGGGCGTCGCGCAAACTTTCTATATCGCGAAGAGCCGTTTCCGCAATGGGATCGCGCGGAGCGCCTTTTTCCGCATCGGCTAAAATTTTCGCCTCAAAAATTCCGACTTTCTTTTGTAGCTGCTTGAGCACAATCCCAGCCCTCAATGGATAAAAGAACATGGCGATATCAAACGTCTTGTTGAGATTGATGAGCGGAGCTGACCAGCCAAGTCCGATGTGACGAGGATACGTAATAATGAACAAGGGCTACATCTGAGCCGGGCGCTCGATGGCCGTGTACTCCTTCCCCCAGT
>CAZELN010000001.1:405-63668 GCA_964513275.1 uncultured Gammaproteobacteria bacterium | reverse complement strand
TCGCGTCCCGAGCCGGTGGGACATCCAGCGCGAGCTGGGTCGTCAGCCGCTGGCGAGCGACCTGTGGCGGTTCGTCCGCGGCCCGAAGTGCATCCGCAGCGGCTACTCCTTCACGGAGGCCGTCCGGGGCATCGAGGAGTCCGAGGCCGAGCTCAAGGGCAACGACGTCCTCCCGGATGGTTCGCGGCTCTCGCACTTCGTCGCGGAGCTCCCCGACGGCGTCACGGCCAAGCAGGTGGAGGGAATGCTCAACTAGGACAACCTCAACGGGGAGGACTGGGAGCGCATCCACATGACCCTGCGGACGAAGTGGCTCAGCGAGACCGAGCTCGTCGGCCGGCGGATCCGCAAGGACGAGCCGATGAGCAGCCGCGAGGTCTTCGACCTCCGCAGGTACGTCACGCTGCTCCGCGGCGCCAAGCGCCACGAGCAGAACCTGCGCGATCGCGAGGAACGCCAGCGCCAGTGGGAAGAGAGGAATGGCTCCCCCAGCCGCCCCCCCTCGACCCCGCCCCGTCCCCGCCGCGTCCGCGAGGAGCTGATGGCGAACCCGCCCATCAGCGACCTGCTCCGTCGCGTCCAGCGCTAGCCAACCCAGGGTTCTCACAAACCCTCCCCCTCGACACGCTCGAGGCAAATGCGAAAGCCGTGAGTTGAGGCGACAGCGTCTGTCCCTCGTCAAAACGAAAAGACGCAACGGGCGGCGATCGACACACAGTTGATCGCCGAACCCTCAAACGGTACGAGATCTAGACGCCTCAAGCGTCTCCCCTAGAATCCTCGTACCTTTTGAGGGCTTAACCGCCCAAACTCTCTCCCAGAGAGGAACAAAAAATCGACCCCATCGAAGGTCGGTTTTTTGGTTGCAAATTTATCGATAGATATCTTTTCGATGATCGACAGCCAGCAACTGAATGGTCGACTCATCCAGGAAGAGGAATGTCACTCTGTAGTCTCGAGTAACTCGGTACGACAACGTGCCAGTAAGTGATCCGGATAATCGCTTTGTATGAAGTGTCGGATGAAACGGATTTTCTTGTAGAGTCACAATCGTCTCTGCAAGTCGTTGTTGTGTCTTCACCGGCAATTTTTTCACCGCTTTCAGAAACGCTCGATCATACTGAACCCGAATCATACTTGATCAAGCTCGGCAAGAAACGACTTTTGATCTTTAAAGGTCCGGTCGGCTTTCCGTCCTGTTGCCGCCTTGATTCGCCGCACAAAACTTTCCTTATAAGATCCCTCACGATCCTCAACGGCAAGACTCGTGATAAATGATCGTAAACGAACTATTTCACGGCCAAATGTCTCAACTTTCTTTTCTAGCATTTTTATCTGACTCATACGTAAGGATTGTAGCACAAGTGCACTTCTCAAAAAACCCACCTTCCACCATTGGGGTCAGGTCGGACTACGTGCTTTTTGTTCGATTCCGACAACACAAGTGCCTTGACGTTGGCCCATGGCGATGGTAGTCTGCGCTCTCGCTTCTGTGGTGGGAGCGAATGTGAGGACGACCGTCATGCGGCCAAAGATACGGAGTACGAGATGAACGAGAACATGGGATTCGAAGCCATCGAAACTGCTCACGAGCTCGAAGCTCGCAGGGCAGAACGATACGCCATGGGACGAGTTCACGACGTGGACATCGACCCTCGGCGCTTCACCCCAAGCTATCACTGCCCCGGCGGTGGGTAGCTGACATCGACTCTCTCGTCTCCAAGTCAAAACGCGCCCTCACAGGCGCGCCTCACACGTCAACACCACCACGACTTCTTTCCTACGCGGGGCCCACAAGGTCCTTCTTCTATTTAACACCCTTTTGACGGATAGCCTTGTACTCCCTCCCACGCAAGCTCGAAGAGCGCGCGGATCGCGTCGGCAATCTCTTGGCTTCTCAGCACAACCGAGAGAATGCCCGACTTATACGAGAACAAAAAGACGTAATCCTTCCGCACGACGATACTTCCGTGGATCGGAAACTTCTCTGGTGGCAGAATTTTCCACGCTCCCTCGCCCATATCGGGAAGGCAGGTTGGATCTTGATTCTTGCTAATCGCAAGCACGCGATACTTCGTCCCTCGTTGTCGTAGGACGGCGTGATGTGCCTCACGCTCACTTCCCATGAGTTCTCCTGTTTCATGTACATCGTCCAGCGGGGCAATCTCAATAAAATCTCCGCTCAATTTTTCAAACAACGCCCGCACCGTCTTCACCCCTTCCGCGCCTTCCAAATATCTCACCTGCGGTTTCGCACCCTCCGCATTGTAGAGTGCCTCAAGCAGGGGCATAGCCTTCATGAGCTCTGCCTGTTTTTCTGACAAAACTTTTTGTTCACGATCGACAATGGTCATCAAACGCTCTGGGTTCTCTGCCGCGTAAAATCGCTTCTTGCCTTTTTGGAACGTCGACATGAGTCCGCGCGCGGACAAGGATTCGATCATGACGTACGTGGTCGCACGGTTCACCTTCGCCTTGTGCGAAAGATCCTGCACAGGTGAAGGTCCCAGTTCAAGCGCCGCCAAGTACACCCGCGACTCTTTGTCCGTCATGCCAAGATGTTCAAGCTCCTTTTTCAATTCATCCATATAATTTCTCGTCATTGCGAGGAGGGAGTCTGTCGTCGACCGACGAAGCAATCTTCAAGGATTGCTTCGGTCACTACGTTCCCTCGCAATGACGGGCAGGTTTGATTATACCAGACTCCTTAACACTTCCCAGGTTTGCTCGGCGGTTTTCTGCCAGAAGAATTGTTTAACACGTTGGGTTCCCTTGGCGACCAACTCTGTACGAAGAGTACCATCTTTAACGATTCTCTCCAGTGCATGCGCCCACGCCTCTGGTTCCTCAGGGGGAACCAAGAGTCCCGCATCTCCTACCACCTCTCGGTGTGCTGGAATGTCCGACGAAATGAGACATGTTCCCGCCGCCATGGCTTCAAGGTTTGGAATCCCAAATCCCTCGTACCAACTTGGGAAGAGATACGCGATGGCCTGACTCATGAGCTGTGCGACTTCTTCATCGGGAATGTACCCAAGTTGTCGAATCTGTGCCTTGTGGGGCGAGAGATCAAAATACTTTTTCATTTCATCGTAACCATATCCAGGATCACCAACGAAGACGAGTTCAAACGGATCGCCTAGACCTCGACGGTTCTTAAAAAGTTCAAACGCTCGAATAAGATTTGTGATATTTTTCTTTTTCTCCAACCGCCCAACGACAAGGAAAAAATTCGTCCCAAGACGATGCTTCTGCAGCGTGGAGCGAGCTTCTTCCTGTGTATAGCGACGATAGAGATTTGTATCCGTCGCTTCTGCGATAACAACGATACGCGCGGCATCAACATGAAATAACTCAACGAGATCTTGTTTCGTGGCCTGTGTCGGAACGATGATCCGTGCGGCTTTTTTTACCGCCCGCTTGGTTGCGCGTTTGAGTCGTTTGCGAGTCGCCGGCTCATAGAGATCTGGTCGGCGCAAAAACGCAAGGTCATGAACAGTCGTAACAACGGCTCGTGGACACACAATTGGTAAGGCCTGACCAGGAACAAACAGCACGTTGGGTTTGCGACGTAACATTTCCCAACTCACGCGCAGACTCATCCATCCCGAGCCTAGCGGCCAGTTCAAAATAACTGAACTCCAGCCTTGCGGAAGCGTTCCCAGTGCTTGATCTAATTTTGTATTCGAATATAAAACCACCGACTCGCCTCCTTCAAGCTGGTGGGTCTTCATGGTTTCTATCAGTGACCGGCTGTAATTCTCCACTCCCGTGCGTTTCTCTTTATTGGCAGAGGAAGCATCAATGCCGTAAACATTTTGGCCGGTAGTTTTCGTTGTAAGGAGATTGAGGTCGGTTGTCATAAACAAACTCTCGTCATTGCGAGGGAGCGTAGCGACCGAAGCAATCCTTGAAGATTGCTTCGTCGGTCAATAAGCATCTCCCTCCTCGCAATGACGAGAAGATCTTTAAGATGTAAAAATCGATCTCTTGTAGGCTTCGAGGTTCTCAAGCGCAATCCCCGTCCCCTTTGCCACACACTGTTGCGGATCCTCGGCAAGGAACGTCGGCACCCCTGTCGCCTCAGCAATAAGCATATCAAGATTGCGCAACTGAGACGATCCTCCTGAGAGCACAATCCCCTTGTCCATCACGTCCGCAGAAAGTTCTGGTGGGGTCTTGTGAAGCACTTCCTTGACCGTGTTGATAATGCCTTCAAGCTCGGCTTGGATCGCCGCGGTAACATCGTCACTTGTCACTTGAATAATTTTTGGAAGGCCTGTCACCATGTCTCGTCCCTTTACTTCCATCGCGAGCTTGTCTGGAAGATACATGGCCGCGCCAATCTGAATCTTTATGTCTTCTGCTGTGCGTTCTCCCACAGCAAGACCATATTTTCGACGAATATATTCCGAAATAGCCGCATCGAACTTCACGCCACCAATCCGGACAGATTCAGAGGCAACAATTCCTCCAAGGGAAATAACTGCCATTTCCGCCGTGCCTCCGCCGATATCGATAATCATGTGACCGGATGGTGATCCAATAGGAATGTTCGCGCCGATCGCAGCCACGATCGGCTCCTTGATGATATAGGCCGCCTTTGCACCAGCGGCAAGCGTTGCGTCGATAACCGCTCGACGTTCTGTAGACGTGATTCCGCCAGGGACAGCCACCATGACTTCGGGTCGAAATAATCGAACTCCACCAAGAGCCTTATTAATAAAGTAACGGAGCATCGCCTCAGTCGTACGATAGTCCGCAATCACACCGTCCTTGAGCGGTCGGCGTGCAACAATCGAATCAGGGGTGCGACCAATCATGTCCTTCGCCTCTTTTCCAACCGCGAGAACTTTCTTATCCGTATAGGAGACCGCGACCACGGAAGGCTCATGAATAATAATGCCTCGTTTAGGGACATAAACGAGGACGGTGGTCGTTCCCAGGTCAATACCGATTTTTTTCTGAAACATAGCTAGAGCTCCACGTGAATCTCGAGGTCTTGATCTAAAATCGTGTTCAAGCGATACACATCGTCTCCCCACTCATCTGAATCCTCTCCAGGAGTCGCGTGTGTCACATTCTTACCAAAATCAAGGTCGAGCGTCAACGCATTATTTTGCGCTCCGGCTTGTTTTAAGACGGTGAGTGTGTAGTCATCTGATTCAATCGCCTCTCCAACCTCCTGAGCAAGGACAAATTCAAACGTCAGGATACTTTCTTCCCCAGGCTCCACGGAGGTAAACGTTCCAAATGAAGTGAGTCCGAGCTCATTCACAATATCAACCGACCCCTTTGCTTTTGTTGGATTCTGCGTTTTGTCATTCAGCCAACTCCCTTCGACACTCAAAAATTCAGTTCCCATCGGCACGTACACTCGTGTATAGGTTCGATAGCGGGTGGTCTTCCAATCAAAGGTTCCGTTGTGTTTATAGTGAATCGCCACTCGACCAATCCACTGCTCAGACGCATTTTGATAGATTTCATAGGTCACATCCCGTGCAACGACCGGATCCGACTTGAGACTGGCAAGGTTCGCATCCACCACCATGAGCGTATCCACCGTTGTGGAATCAACCGAGCCAGCCCATCCAACCTCTTGCAACATGTTTTGAATCGCTTCATCGGTGCTGAATAAAAGCAACTGCTTTTGCGCAAGCGCCTGTAAAGTCACTTCCAAAACCGAAGACCAACTCGCGCTGGGAAGTGCATACAGCCGAGTTTTCACCTCGTTCACAAGGTCTGCCAAAATTTCTTTGCGCTGGGCTTCCGGCACGCCCGAGGCTGCATATCCATACTGAACCTGGTACTCAAGCAAGTCAGCCACATTCTCCGCGGTAAACGTCTGTCCGCCAACAGTGATAGGACCTGTAATGGCAAGCAGATCCGAGGCGTATGTTGGGGTGAAACCGATAAGATGATCTACCTGCTTCGTCGCAGGAACCTCGAATCCTTCATCTAAAAACCCAACCTCCTCGAGAAATAGCTCAATCGCCTGCGCAGATGAAACCGCGAAATCAGCAGACCAGTTGCTGTCACGAAAAAACCAATGCGTTGTGGCGTTGTACCGGCTCAGAGGCTCAGGAGCTTCACGAGTGATAGCGTCTTCTACTGCACGATCAAGCGCATACACGTCTGCTGTTTCAAGGTGGGCAATATCGCCTCCTGACATTTCCAACACACCATAGGAACCGATAAATCCTCCGCCAGGACGCAACTCATTACTGTTCATGAACAACAAAAGAATCGAGGAAGACTCTTCAAGACCTGCAAACCCAGGCAGCAATCGTGCAACAATAGAAAGCAACTGAAGAGGTTCTTGGGCAACCTGCAAATCCTCCATCAGCGGATCAAGGACCGCGAGTAAAGGTTCTAATTGGACAGACGCTGAAAGCAGCGACATCTCCTCCTCCAAAATGGCGAGCTCGACCAAAAAAAGATCTAATTCATCTGCACTGGCAGAAAGCCGTTGCAATACCGCCCGTTTTGTTTCTGTCGAGAGGTCATCAAATGTCACTTCTGGAGAAACGCCTTCCTCCACCTCGCGAAGATATTCCTCACTGAGTCCTGCAAGGCGCATGAGATCGCTCCCTAACTCGATGACTGGATCAAACGCTTCAAGAAGCGCTTCGCTTGCCGTTATCACATCGGCAAAGGTATCAACATGGATGCCTGCTAATGGGAGCCAAGAGGCGGACCGAATAAACGGAAGAACAGAACGAGCAGAGTCAAGTGATGCCTGTGCTGCTTGCGTCTCTTCCTTGGCCTCGCCAAATGAAAAACGACCTACCGCCTCTCGGATCCCCACCATGGAATCCCGGGCCTCAAAAAGTTGGGTCGTAACATACACGCTTGCCGTAATGAAACTCACCACCCAAAGTGCAAGCAGAACAAAAAAGAACAAAAAAAGTGTTCGAACGATCCGCGTTCGCGACCTGCGAGCCTGTTCCTGTGAAGGCTCTGTGTCTTGAAGAAACTCTTGGTGGTGTGTCATGTCCTCCTCTCTTACTTCTTAGGCCAGTATATCGTACCTTGAGACATCCATCACGCAAACCACTTACGAATTTCCTTCGCTGGACGCTTCGCACGTTTCATCGTTGCCCGACGTTTTCGCCACATGCGCGGTACCAGAGTAAAGACCTCGCGAGTCGCTCTCCAACCAGAACGCTCAAACACAAGGATGTATCCGAGCCGTCCCACTTCATACGTCATGATCCAAGGAACACTCAAAAGAAAATTGACGAGCTTCAAATTTTTGATGAGCATCAACCAATGATTTCGTGTGGAAAAAAAATTCCGCAACGAAGACTTCTCACGGTGGTTACGCATCCGTTTCCACAGCCCACTTTTCTCCGGCCCATACATGCCCCGATAATGATAGGCCACGGCCCGAGGAACATAAAGCGAATCCCAACCTGCGTGCTGAAGACGCCAAGCAAGATCCACATCTTCTTTATACGCAAAAAAATCGTGGTCGAGAATCTCATCGCCAAACCGCACATCTTCGAGCGCTTTGGCACGATAGAGCACAAGTGCGCCAGAGATACCAAAAACCTTTTCTTGTTTTTCGTACTGACCTTCATCAAGCTCTCCAGCACCACGATCCGTGACCGTTCGATTACGATGCGGATTCAGGCCAACGGAGTCAATACGATCCGAACGAATAACCTCCTTAAGGACTTCATCGCCCAAATTCTCTCCAAAGGCGCGCAGAAGTTTGCCTCCAAAACTCCCAACTTCTGGATGCGATGCGATCGCATGAACTAACTCCTCAAGAAAGGTCGGCGTAAGGAGTACATCGGGATTGATTATTAAAATGAAACGATCGGCTAGTTCTGTTTCTGGCCAGTGCTCAATCGCATACCGAATACCTTGATTATGCGCTGCTGAAAATCCGAGGTTTCGCGCATTGCGAATAAAGCCAACTTCGGAATACTGTTCTTTGAGAAATTGTTCGACTCCATCGGATGAGGCGTTATCGATAATCAGAACGTTGAAATCCCGGATAGTCTGATCCATAATGGATTTCAACAAATCCGGCAAAAATCGCATCGAGTTCCAGCTCACAATGTGCACGCTTAATTTCGGATACGCCATATGTGCTCCCTATGGTAGATCAAGATAATTACCTCGTCTTTTTTGTAACCTTAAATCCAAGATAGTTTCCTATCATAAGTCTAGTCTGTGCGTCGATGGCTGGGAAGGAACCAAAGAGAATAAACGTCACGGGAAGTAGAATCCACTGAAGACCCATAGTAATCCAAGTATGTCTGCGGACTTCTTGCGGACGTGAAGGCAATAATGTGAGCGACATCACGGCGGAAATCAAGATACCGATCATGGCAAACTGCATCAGCTGCTCAAGAGTAAATGGAGCTGCTTGGATAAGCGCATTGGTCTGACCCTTCGCAACCCATAATGGTAACCAACCAAGCACAAACATAATGATCGGCGCGGTCGCCCACGTGAACATCCCCTCAATATGATTGAACACATATTGTGCCTTCTTGCGCCAAGGAATCTGCGAATCATGTTTGAATCCATCAATGATGAATGGAAGATGTTCCACTCCCCATGCCCATCGACGCATCTGTACGTACAAAGCCTTCATTGAATCGAGGTAGTTTGCCCCTGTTACCGCATCCATAGAAACCGGCAAAAACATCGGTGTCACTCGATAGTCCCCGTGGTAGTGCAGATAGGCCTGCATGAAGATACGCGAATCCTCACTGACGATGTCTTTCTGCCAGAACCCCACGTCTTTGAGCATCTTCCACGGCATGGAGTGTGACGAGAATGTCCAAAGTCGTTCTGACCGCGTAAGCTCGCCAAAAAGCCAGAAGGTTGTTCCGAATGCTCCAATGCGCACGGGAGCGTTTGCCGACCAAATATTGTTCGAGAACATGGCGATCGGTTGATACGAAGAACGAGTGGGATCCTCGACCGTGCAATACAAATAGGTGAGATACGAAAAATACTGAGGATGTGCCACCGTATCAATATCAAACGCAGAAACCACCATCTCTTCATCTTTTACTTCTGGGAAACGCTCCCTAAGCCGACGCTCGAGTTCGTGTCCCATCCAGTGAAGGTTTGATCCCTTGCCAGGAATTTCGTCAGGTAACCCTTTGGGATGAAGGGTTGTTCCAAAGTAGGCAAAGACGGATCCAAACTCTTGTTGCGCTCGATGAGCCATTTTCTCAAATGCCTCTTTGTCTGCCTCTTCCCCTCCCAGCACAACAAAGAACCGGTTATTCGGCATCGTGTTATCCCTGAGCGAACGCAAGGTCGAACGAATGATCTCATAGCTCTCTTTGTAGGTGGGGAGCAAAACCAGATGACGAATACGCTCTGAACCAGGCACAGAAGCAAGCATCTTTTGCCAATCTGTTTTTCTTGCACGACGATAGCGACTCCAGGAAATGACAACAAACACGTTGAAGTAGAGAACTCGGAACAACCACAGCAAATCAAAAACGATGATGAAAACGATCACCCACAGCGGCTGTAAAAAACTCAAGGCAAGGGCAAGAGAAAAAGTTCCCCAAACCAAGAGGCCGGGGAACATTTCCCAAAATCGTGACTGACCGTAGTGATAGGACATTACTTCTCGGATGAAATATCTTTCTTCAAGCGGTTGAGAAACTGATGGGCGTGTTCCTTTCCGCCAAGCCCGAAGGCAAGTCCGCCAGCCAGAGCCAACATCGCCACAAGACCCGTAAACAAAACACGAATGAGCTCAGGAGCGATTTGGAGCTGCACAAGGGCGGCCATGAGGGTAAAAACAAGAATCGCCCACTTCGCAACACCGGACAAAAATTCAGCCGAGGCAAGCTGTGCTGCTTCCACGGCAGACTTCACAACATTTTGGACAAAATTCCCAAGCAATATGCCAGCCAAGAGAATAATAACCGCAATGATCACGTTTGGTATGAACAGAACCACCTGAGCAAGGTAGTCCGTGACCTGATCCCATCCTAAAATATCCGTCGCGGCAATGAGGGCAATAATGATAAAAAACCACTTCACGATCCAACCTAACAGCGCTCCGATATGGAGCCGCAACCCCGCGCGTTCAAACTGGGCAGTAATCTCTAACCGCTTTGCCAGATCGTCAATGCGCAGAAGTCCGATGATTTGCACAACGAGTCGACGCAACACAACCGCGACAATCACGCCGATCAAAAAAACAATGATCGCTCCAAGAAGGTTTGGAAGATACGCCATAACCGTCTCCCAGAGTTCCAGAAGTGGACCTTGAAGTACGTCTTGTGTAAACGCCATAAAGATATTTTTTTACAATGATACCTATACATTAACATTTTGAGTGAATCCTAGTCACATCCGTTATCCCCACTGTTGATACGAGCTTTCGTAATTTCTGGCGGCCGGTCGTACGTTGGAGCGACATGAGTCGATCCCATTTCCGGCAAGCTCATAAGCAATTCCGTTAAAGAACGATGTGATGAATTTTCAACTCCCATGATAGGAATATTCCTGCTAAAAGCAATCGCATTTGCTATGGTGGTGCTGACACGACTCGCCGTGAACGAACCCGGACCTGTGACAACCAGAATACTCTTTATCTGTTCCAAAGATACAGACCATGCCTCTAACGTCTGATGAAGGTTCAAAAGATATCCCTCTGGGGAAGTTTCACTAGTGCGTTCCTGGATGAGTTTCCCACTCTGTGCAAGACCGATAGACAGCCAACCAATGTCTTGAGCCAAAAGAAGGAGCATCATACAAGACGATGGATCCGATCAATCATCACGACTTTTTCGCCATTGAGAATAGAAAAAAGAAACCGATCGGCGACTTGTCTACGATCAAGGAATTCATCCTTAGGCATGAGCGTATAGTTAATCTCATAAGGGATTTCCTCTTCAAATTTCGCGATCATTTTTTCCAAGTCCTCTTGTTTGATGGATCCTACAATGAGGATGTCCGTGGGAATATCTGTGGCATCAACGAATCTTCCCGTAAACGCAAGATAATCAATACGCCCTTTCTCTTGAATGTCTTGTACAAGATTTTGCTTCAAAAGAATTTGTACTTTTTGAAAAAGCGATCGGAGGTCAGCAAAGAGAATAAAATCCTGGTTCGTGCAGTAGTATTTTTTTTTGTCCGCCAGACGAGGTGAGGCTTTTTCCATTCCTTCTTTTTCCAACAGAAGTCCAAGCTGGACTAAATTTTTCAACTCTCGACGAACGGAATTGAGCTGGGCGTCAATCCGTCTGGTCAGCTCTCGAACAAAAAACAGGTCGTCTGGTTGCGAAAGAAAGAGCGCCATGAGCCTCGCCCGCGTCTTTGAACCAAACATCTGTTCGAGTTTAAAAGGTTTTTTCATCATAATGGCTTCATTTGCGCCTCCCGAACATCTAGGTATAATGTACACAAATGCTAACTCCTGGGCAAATGGCTATGCACGCTGAGATCAAAGGGGCGACCTATGAACCCCAGACGCCCGATGAACACATCCGTGGGATCTCTCTGCTTCTTCCTGTCCAGGAGCGAGGAGGATTTGTCTTTCTTGTTGCGTACACAAAAAAGGAAACAGAGGACGCGGAAGTCCTCCTCCAAGTGCTCATGGAGCAAACAAGACGTCTTGCAGATTCATTTGGAAAAGAATCAAACCCACAGCATCGCTTTGAACAATTCCTTGGTGCGTTAAATGAGACGCTTGCGCAGTACGTTCGGGAAGGCCGTTGGCAAATTCCTATTGAACATCTCCACGCGTTGGTAGGAATCGTCTCAACAACGGAAATGTACCTCTCAGGAACGGGAGAATTGGGAGTATTATTTCTTCACAAGAAACCCTCGCAACGATACCAAATTTTCAATTTGTTCCGAGGCCTCCAGACAGAACAGTCCCTTCCCACATGGGAAAAAACATTTGCCATCGTCTTGGACGGAGACCTTCACTCAGGAGATGTATTTTGCGTGAGCGACAAGGATCTCCAAAGAGCCATCCCACCAGACGAACTCAATCACATTTTATCCTCCCTTCCGCCTGTTGGGGCAGTACAAAAAATCCGCCAATACTTTGCGCTCAAAGACAGCCTCTTGCTTACGATTTTAAAAGTAGCTGACGAGAGTGTCGTACAAACAACAGGGTTTCAATCCTCAGCAACACCCCAATCGAGCCTTTCGGTAGAAGCATTCAACTCAACAGAAGAACAAACCGATCGTTTATTAGGCGACCAACGCCCCAAGCTCTCTCATCTGGTCAAAAAAGTACTCGCCTATGTACAACCAACGTCCAACAACCGCTCAAGAATACTGAAAGAACTAGACTCACAGGGAAGCTTCAGGGATCTTCTGCGTCGTAGTGCGCGATTCGGGCTGCGGATTACAAGTTTCCTGTTAAGACAAGGCAAAAAAACGGTATCCAAGTGGTTCCAACTATTGAAAAATAAAGAGGGGCGAACTCGCGTTAAAACGCATCTTGAGCTAAAACAACGTCCATTCCAAGGGGGTTTCACGTCCCTGTTTGGACGAATCCGAACAGCTCCAGCATCGACAAAATATCTCGTCGGCGGTGTTGTTGTCGCAGCCGTCGTTCTTGTGGTGGGTATTTCTACCCTCTCAAAATCCCAAGCGCGGGCGGCAGAGGAAGAAACCTACCAAAGACAGCTTGCGTCGATCCAAGACCTAATGGAACGAGCGGCTGGAGCCGTGATTTACAAAGATGAAAACCAAGCGCGTAGTCTTTACGTAAACGCCCAAACGCTCATCGAATCACTTCCAAGTAACACCCCTGAACGAGAAGAACACGTCCAGGAACTCAAACATGATCTTCAAACCGCTCTCAACGAAATCCGCCACTTAGTGACAATTCCAAACCCACCTCTTTTAGCAGATCTTGAAACGCTTACGGATGGAGTATTTGGAAACGCTCTGATCTTGGCCTCAGGAAACCTCCTCGTCGCTGGATCTGATGGACGTGTCTACCAATACCATCGCCAAGAAAAACGCTTTGACACCATCGCCACAGCAACTAACACAAACTCTCCCATCGCCATGAGCCAAGAAGACGGGCGCACCTATTTGCTGAGTTCAGATGGAAATATCTCGAGCGTTTCTTTTGAAGATCAAACCCTGAACACCCTTTCGACCCAAGACAACCGTTGGATCGATCTGGTCGCCTACGCCAATCGTCTGTATCTGCTGCGACCAAGCACAGAAACAACTGAAGGCCAAATCGTGCGATTCAACATCAGTGGTTCAACGCTTGATGGGGAAACAGATTGGATTACTTCTCGAACGGTTGCTCTGGATACCGCTGTCTCCTTTACCATTGATGGAAACGTCTACATTCTCATGCAGGATGGTTCGGTATCACGTTTTGCCAATGGAAGCGAGGAAGGATGGAACACAAGCATGGTAGATCCACGCCTCACACAGGCTCGCAAAATCTGGACCAACGCAGAAAGTGCCTACTTGTATATTCTTGAACCTTCCACTCAACGTATTGTTGTTTTCCTCAAAGAGACAGGGGCATTCGTTGTTCAATATCGGTCTGATGCATTCCAAGGCCTGACAGACTTTGTGGTAGACGAATCTGGGTATACCATCTACGTCCTGGCTGGATCAAAATTGTATTCAATCGCTCCAAGTCACTTGGAATAATATGAAAGCACATCACATCGTCCTTCTTGTCCTCGCCGTCGTCATTGTTGGTGGGTTCTTCCTCTGGCCACAAACAAACATCCAAATTCCCGTCGACGAACTCACCGGAACCTGGCGCGGGGAAGCCAGTCCTGAAGCGGAATATCAATGGTGGATGATCTATGAGTTTGAAAATGGCCACTATACACTCACCACCGATTCAAGCTATCAGGAGGAAGGGACCTACGAAATCACGGAACGTTTCCTGGATGGATCCATTCTCGTAAAGAAAGTCTACGCCGACGGAGCAAAGGAATATGAAATGAATGTCCTTACCACGACGGACGATCCGGATGTCATCTCGATCGAAGGAACAAAACTCTATCGTCAGTAAAACAAAAATCCCTTGAGAAACTCAGGGGATTTTTTGTTAGGTTACTTGATGGTGACCTTGGCGCCAGCTTCTTCGAGCTGTTTCTTGATGTCTTCAGAGGTCGCCTTGTCGACTCCCTGTTTGACCATGCTTGGAGCACCGTCAACGAGATCTTTCGCTTCCTTGAGTCCAAGACCGGTGATGGTTCGAACCGCCTTGATGGCGTTGATCTTATTCTCGCCAGCAGCGGTGAGCTCGACATCAAAAGACGTCTTCTCTTCCTCAACGGCGGCTCCGGCGGCTGGGCCAGCGGCCATCATCATGGCTGGAGCGGCGGCGCTCACACCGAACTTGTCTTCGAGCACTTTCACGAGATCCGCGAGGTCGAGAACCGACATGGACTCGATCGACGCGACGAGGCTCTTAAACTTCTCAGGAACCTCTACTGTTTTTGTTTCGTCTGACATAAGAATTTACTTCGTGGCTTTAATAGCATTGAGAACGTAGACCAATGAGCGGAGATTCCCAGCAAGGACATTGACGAATCCAGAGATGGGCGCGCCCAGAGAGCGAACCAGCATGGCAAGAAGTTGCTCGCGGCTTGGGAGTGTGGCGAGCTGTTTGATGGCGTCCGTGCCGACAAACTTCCCTTCCAGGATACCGCCGACGATTTGGATCGTCTCGCGTTCCTTGGCAAAATCGGCCATGAGCTTGGCGGCCGCGACCTCATCATCGAAACCGATGGTGGTGAGGATGCTGCCTTCGAGCTCATCTGACGCAATGGTGAAGCCATTGCTCTGAAGGGCTCGGTTGAGGAGCGTCTTCTTGGCGATCATGACTTCCACACCGACTTCACGTCCTTTCTGACGGAGACTGTTGGCGTCATCCATGGTGTATCCCGAGATTCTCGTGAACACAACAGATTTCATCTTCCCAATCTTTTGGGCAAGCTCGTCAACGATCTCTCCTTTTTGTGCACGTGTTTTTGGCATAGGTGAGCGTTTAGTGAATGGTTCGACCTTTAAATAAATAAACTACGGACTTACGCCGTAGAACAAGGTCGAAAAAGTGAAACTTTTTCGTTGTTCACCTCGACGGGACTTATGCCACAAGGGCAACCCGTTGTCTACGGTAAATCTTCAGTTCGAGCCTTAGAATAACCACTCTGAGTTTTTCTGTCAAATCGAAATCGAGTTGACCTTGTAGTATCTAACTTTTGATGACTGTTCCTGTGAATCGTTCCCCTTTAAGCAGGCCGTCGAGATTTTTCATGTTGGTTCCATTGAGAATGGCCACTTTGATGCCGCTATGATGTGCGAGACGGGAAGCCACTGGATCAAACGGGACGTTCATGCCAGGATCCCACTCATTCCCCACCATCTTGCGAAATTCCTTCCAGGTGATGTCACAAATCGCCTCGGCGTCAGCATGTTTGTTTGGGTCTTTGTTGTACACGTAGTCGATGTTGGAGAGGTTCACGACAACATGACTCTTGAGACGCTTGGCCAACCGGGTTGCGACATAGTCGGTCGACCAGCCCGGCTTCCATCCAGCGGCAACGAGCACAGGCTTCGTCCAACGATGCAGCGGTCCTGTGGGATCTTTCAGCATGATCGGATGGGCAACATCACGCAATATCGTGCGCATAAGATGACCGTTAAGACGGGTAGAATGAATTCCGAGCCAATCGAGGTCATCTCGTGTGAGTTTTCCTACTTTGCGCGCCGCCTCCTGATACTGCCTAGCCGTTCCTCCCCCACCCACCACGATCACGAACCGCCACCCGTTCTTGAGGTGCTTGGTAATGAGCGCTTTGAAGTCTTTAAGAAACTGATAATCGATTCCTCCATTTGGTACCACGAGCGAGCCGCCAACAGAGATAATGAGTGTCGTAGGTGTGAGCGAGTTGGAGTGATCCATATGAAAAGACGCCTCGTGGCGTCTAGGATTCTTTTGATTGTTTAATAAGCCAGCTGGTTCCAAGCGAGATGACCCAGAGCAGGAGCGCGGCTAAGAGCGCTGGAACGAATCCTTCAACCGTAAAGCCTTTCACGATGGTGGAGACCAGAAGAATCATGAACGCATTGAGGACGAACGTGAAGAGACCGAGTGTCAGGATAGTAACCGGGAGAGTGAGGATGAAAAGAAGCGGACGGATGAGTGCATTTACAAGCCCCAAAACAAGCGCGGCGATAAGGGCTGTGTAGAACGTCTCCACGCCGAACCCTGGGACGATGTTGGCAACCAAGAGGAGTGCCACAGCATTGATCACCCACCGAAAAAGAAGATAGGCCATAGACTATTCTGAAAATTTTTGCTTAATCTCTTCGACTTTGTTTTCGACCTCAGCTAGTTTCTTTTTGAGCTCCTGGGCGAGTTCTAGTCCGCGCTCAAATTTCTTGAGACCGACGTCGAGGTCAAGTTGCTCCTGGGAATCAAACCAACGCGTGATCTCTTCAAGTTCCTGAAAACTTTCGGTGAAATTGGTCGTCTTTTTCTTTGTGGTCATAGATTCGCTTACAGGCCGGCGTGTCGTCGGCGACGAATTTTGTTCGGCAGGCTCACAAAATTGTCATCCGACGCCCCCGGCCAACAAACTGCACGAGTTTCTGCTGGCCTTTGTTGTTGACACGAGATACTCGCGCATCGGCGCAACCCGCGGCGAATTGTACCGTGATTTCGCCCCCCACTTCAAGGGTCGATGCATCGCGTACTGCATGCCCACCAATGGTCACAAGGCTGTATCCGTGAGCAAGCACTCGCTTGGGATCGACTTGGCGCAAAACTCGAGTTGAGGACTCAAGTCCTTCCCGCAGACGTGGCAGCCAGCTGTTCACCAGAAGCAGAAGTCCTTCCTTGGCTCGTGATAAGCGTTCCTTCTGGCGCTCAAGGATGAAGCCAATAAGATTCGTTGCGCGTTCAAGCACAAATGAGCGATCCTGGATCGTGTGACTGAGCCGCGACTCCATGTGACTGGTCAAGGTTTCAAGCTCGTAGGAGACGTCGCTTCGAGATGGCACAATGCGCTCGGCCGCGTTTGAAGGCGTGGACGCTCGTACATCGGCGACAAAATCTGCTAAGGACTCATCCCGCTCATGCCCTACAGCCACCACCACGGGAATCTTCGACGCATAAATCGCGCGAGCAACTTGCTCATCGTTAAACGCATGCAAATCTTCAAGCCCCCCACCACCCCGCGTAAGCACCAGGACGTCAGGTCGATCATCAAGTCTATTGAAATACTCAAACGCGCCCACGATCTCCCCGACTGCCTCTTTCCCCTGCACATGCACATGCGCATGAAGGATCTTCACGCCACCCCAACGGTTATTCAGGATCCGCAGGAAGTCGCCGTACGCAGCCGCATCGCGTGAGGTGATGAGTCCAATCCGTTGCGGAAAGCGTGACAGCTCTCGTTTACGACTTATATCAAAGAATCCCTCATCCTCCAGCTTTCGTTTCAATAGTTCGTATGCCCGTCGCAACGCTCCTTCCCCGACCGGCTCGAGCGCTTCCACATTGAGCTTGAACGTTCCGAATCGTTCGTACACGTTTGGATGTCCCTTCACTTGCACGCGCATTCCATCTTCAATAGCGACCTTCAGTTGCCACGTGGTCATGAAACATTTGAGCACCGCCTGTGCTGTCTCGTCTTTTAAATCAAAACTGATCCACTTTCCCTGGGCCACACGAAAATCCGAAACCTCCCCTTCTATCACCACCTGATCGGATGGCAATGATCGTAATGTGTCATTGACGAGCTTGAGATACTCGGCAACGGAGAGGGCTTGGGTAGACATACTTAAGTCGGTGGGTTGAAAAATTGCGGTTGGAAATACTGGACAAGAAGCCAGAGTGAGATACCCAAAATCACATGCGACACGATCGTCTCCATCCAAACATGTCTCCCCTCTTTGAGACCAAACCATCCAAACCCAAGGGCTGGATACACAACCATATTCGCAACAACCCAACTCAAAACGGCATACACCAAGAGCGACAGAAACGTGTACGGTGCACGCGTCACGAACAGCCATCCTTGTTCAACAAACACCACATAGATGAGTCCAAAAAGAAACCCGATCACAATATGCAGGAGCAATCCGATGAAAAAAACCTCGTGCTTGTGACGAATCTTAAGACCGAAAATCGATTTTACGTCGATCAACAGCGGCGCTTCCTTCACTTCTCCTTTTTGCGTGACCTCTAGAAGAATCGCCGGAATAGCAAACACAAAGGCAATCAATCCCCCGAGCGCTCCACCGAGTAAATAATCCATCGACATAGACTATGGACTTAACACAAGAACAACTTTTCTTCCTTCTGTGATTTCTCCTCCTTCATTCCAATCGTGCATCGCGTTCATGATCGTGTCAAAATCGTAAAGATACGCTTCGCCACGATACGTGCCAGGATCGTTCACAATGAACTGACCGTCTTGCGTGTAGCCACGAATCACTAACATATGGTAAAGCGGACCTGGAGCTGTAAAGTAGGGATTTCCAAGGAGTCGTCCGGCCGCCGGAACGATGACCGGATGACCTTGCACCAGCTTGCGTTGGATATCTTCCACGGTAGGATCCGTAAGAACCTGGTAGGTGTGACCATACAATAGCTCGGCAAACACGCCTGTTTTCTCCACGGTTGTGTCTTGATAGAAACCGAATAGTTCCATTTCAAACGCCACGATCTGCAAGAGCGCTTCATCCGCCGTCGACGCAGGAATTTGTCCTTCATCCATTCCCGAAAAATAGGCATGCACCATGTACACACTTGCTTCCTCACATGCCTCTTGATAGGGCTCGTCCCAATTTCCATGTGGAGCCTGCGAGGTGAACGGAACCGCGAGATTCTTGGAGGCAGGAAGGGCAGCGTCTTCCTCCGTATCGTCTGAACCATTTATAGGCTCTTCAACAATGGGACCTTCAGCTGTCTCATTGGAGTCTTCCTCCGTATTGTTGTCATCCTGAGGGAGTTCTTCGTCGACCGAAGGATCTCCTTGTCTATCGATTTCCTCACCCTCGAGATCCCTCGCTTCGCTCGGGATGACACTGGTTTGTGTAATCTCCTCAAACCCAACCGCTTCCGGTAACTCGGGTGCCATCACACCGCGATACCATTCCAACACCGCCACTCGCTGGGTGTAGAGCCCAGCGCCCAGCGCGATCAAGAAAATCGTGAATGTAAACAACCGTCGCATACGCATTACAAACACACACCGACTCCATCGACAACGTCCCCGCAGACAAATCCTGACGGACACTGGTCGCTGCGTTCGCACTCACAATACTCAACGCACAACTCAATGCAGATCGCGTCGGGATCTGTGCGGCACGCCGAGCCGCAAGGGTTCCATGTGCCGCCAGAATCAAGACAAGACGTCTCATTCAAGTCTCTGTCATCCCGACCGAGGCCGTCCGACGGCTGAGTGGAGGGATCTCGAACCTCAAGATCTCTCGACTCGCGTTGCTCGCTCGAGATGACAAGGATAAGTAATCCCGCGAGAACAACGAACACAACAACGATCAATAGGATGATTCCCTTTTTCATAACACCGCGTGTTCACGGATCCAACGTTGAAGCTTGTAGGTAGCCCGGACATCATCCTCGTTGTACTCGAGAATCTTTTGCAACAGCTTAGGTGACTTCTTCGTAAGCCATTCTTCAAACCACATCACGGAATTCGCTCCAGAAGCATCCACTGATCGCCACGCAAATCCAATGTACTCGCCAATATCTTTGAGCGAGTAAAACGAGAGCGGAAAAATGACCGCGGGACGAAGCGTGGATAAGAGGTCGACCATGTTTCGCTCCAACGCCTCCCGAGCGATCTCGCCAATCCCGTATTTCGCGCTGAACCGTCGCACAACCTCTTCCTCAAACCATCCATAATGATAGATCGGTGCGTCAATGTGGCGCTCGATGAAATGGACGAACTCAGCCCACATCGCCCCCTCCTGCTCGGGAGACTCCGCAAAAAACGAAATGTATTCTTCCCCCGCAGACGTGACTTTCAAGACACCAAACAAATAATCAAAGTCTCGCAATGGATCGCTCTCAATGTCAAAAAACAATTCGACATTCGCTTCCGAAAGTTTTACGGTTCCACGAATCAGATGTCGATCTTCCTTAATGGCGATCGCTTGGTCGCGCATCGTCTCGAGGCGATGGGAACTGACGGTCGGGGCAAGATGTTCAAGTTCAGGAACCGACTTGAGCGCGAGTTCACTCAACGTATCAATCCCTGCCTTTTCAAGCGTATGGACTTCCTCACGCCACACACGGTTCAACAGCGACAAGTCATCACAACGCTCTGATTCGCTCCGACATTCTTTATACCAGGGAGATTGCTTGCATCCGCTCGTCACAAAATGCGCGGGGCGTTTTCCCGCGATAATCTTTTCAATCTCCGTAAGCGTGAGCTCGTATTGAGCCTCAAATTCTTCAATGAGATACGCTAATACTTCCTTGTCCGGCGTGACGATGTATCCCTGCACAGGCTTTACTCCTTGAACTTTTTCAAGAAGCTCGGCATAAAAGCACCCTTGAAATTTATAATCGTCGCGAATGAATCGAGATCGCTTCATGTCTGAGGCAACGTAATAGTAATCCCCCAACCGAGAACGGCCTTCAACTTTCTCGAGAAGATCCGGATGCCCAACCCAATGAGCGTCGACGAGGACCGCATGGTAAATCGTCTGTCGACCTTCACGCATGAAGGTGAGTGTTTGCCTGTAGGCTTCGTCAGAATCCTCAGCGCTCACCTCCACAAGATCTTGACGATCAGAAAGCAGTTCACGTTCTTTTTCCTCAATCAACCCATCATTCTGAAGCCTGGCCATGAGAAGCTCATGTGGCCGCGTTTCGTTGGCATGCGAATCAAAATAGATCCAGTTTGGACACTTGAGATATTGGTAAAACGTTTTTTCTGTGATCGTGCCTTGCATAGATATCACCAGTATACCAGAAAATATTCCCTTGTCGGACAAATCAAAAACGCCGGAGCGAGAATCTCGAGCCGGCGTTTTCTGAACACCTTATTGGACTTGATCTTCAACGGTCACACGCGTCATCATATCCCCGATCGCGATTTCATCGACCACTTCCATTCCTTCAACGACTCGTCCAAAAATGGAATAGGACTTGGGCAGCGGAACATCCGCAAGCATGATAAAAAATTGACTCCCGTTTGTGTCTGGACCACGGTTGGCCATCGCGACGATGCCACGCTCGTACGTGTAGTCGTCATCCAGTTCATCGGCAAAGTCATACCCTGGCCCGCCGGTGCCATTCCCGTTTGGATCGCCGCCCTGAATCACAAAACCTTCTTCGCGACGATGAAATGTCAATCCATCGTAATACCCACCTTGGGTCAAATACACAAAATTGGAAACGGTCGCAGGAGCGGTATTTGCAAACAGCTCAAAAACGATGTCCCCTTTTTCCGTTGAAATTCGTACCTGTTTACCTCCAATTTCCTCCGACTCCATCTCGCCTGGAAACTCCCAGGTTATCGTTTCTTCTTGCACAGAATTGTCGTAGTTAAATGTCAGTGAAGATTCCTCCTGGCTCTGTGACGTACACCCAGCTCCCGCAAGCAATAACATACTCAAGAAGACAAGACCAAACTCTTTCATAAACTTCTCACGTTGGATGAAGGGATCACCCAATCCATCAGACCGCTCATAGAGATGGACGGAATCCTAAAGTTGGACGGAAGTGACGTTGAAATTAACAATCCCGACAGAATGACAATCGTCACAGAAAGCGCAGCCACCAGACTATTCACACTCATGGGCATATGCTCACAATTGCGACAGGTACCGATGAAGATATATTTGTGATGGACTTCAACAGGACCATGCGCGGTATGTGCCTCTTTTTCGACAACGGTGAGCACCGGAACAACCTGCTCCTCAACCTTCACAGAAACGGTAGGTTTTTTTATCGTTCGCTTTTTGGCAGGAGCCTTTTTAGCCACCGCCTTCTTGGTGGGAGTGGGTGAGGCAGAGGCTTTTTTTGTTTTTGCCGGCATAGGACAAATGAGCGTTAAAAATGTTACACAGATTATAGCACACGCGCTCCAAGTCCCACCAGAACAGACTCGGAAAAGTCTAGCTCGCAGGTGAGCGTATGAGTGCTCAAATCAAAAAAGGTAGGCACCGCTTCCCAAGAAAGACGTTCTCGGTTGAATTGATAGACCGTCACATCTTGAATCGCCAGATCCGATGAGAGCGCCGAGAAAAAAAATCTGAATTCCGCCTCTTCAAGAGTACCAGAACTGGTGAGAGAAACTTCGTACACCGGACTGAAGAGGTTTGGAATCGATGTTTCAATTTCATCGAGACGCTCGATCAGCACGCTCCCGGACGACCGTGTGACCCCTTCCACACGCAAAAGACGATCGGACGACACCGCAACCACCTGCTCTGGGTTTGGACGCAGGACGAGCATCGCGCTGGCGATCAAAACAATCGCGACCACGATCGCGATTGAACGGCTCGACTCTTTTTTCGATGAGGCGCGCATACGCACCCACTATACCACAGCCGTTTCTTCCCACGGAAAACCCGACCTTCCAAAATGCCCGTACGTGGCTGTGGCGCGATAGACAGGCTGGAACAAGTTCAGCCGCTCAGCGATCGCCTCTGGACGAAAATCGAACGTCTTTTTTAAAAGCTCGGTTAAGTCCATCTTGACACCGCGCGACTTCTCTCCCATCCCTGTGGCTTGAATCTGCACCGGCTCCGCTCGTCCCATCGAGTAAACGAGATTCACCATCGCTGAATTCGCTAAACCTTGCTCAACAAGATAACGCGCCACAAATCGCGCCATGTACGCACCTGCACGATCGACCCGTGACGGATCTTTACCTGAGATGGATTTGTCTCCTTGTGGAATAAGCCCACCATACGTGTCTACCGTCATTTTACGTCCGCTCGCTCCAGAGTCCGCTTTAAATCCCGCGTCAATAAACGTCCCGATCGGATTGATGTACATGGCCACGCCATCCTCACCAAGAATCGGAACAAGCAAACGCTCCAAAAGGGCGGTCTTTACGTCTTTCTCGTCAATGCTCACCTGGTGAGACGCCAAAACCGTCACACCACACACACGATCGCCATCCATGGTGAGCTGGATCTTCCCGTCGGGTTTGAGCCAGGAGAACGCTGGATCGGTTTTGCGCAAGTCATCCAGGCGTCGAGCGAGATTGTGGGCATAAACCACCGCACGTGGGAGAAGCTCACGTGTCTCAGTGGTCGCAAAGCCGTTAACAACAACGTTGTCCGTGACCCCATTACGCACGCGTTTCATTTCAGTCGACTGAGAATCGATGTTCACGAAGACCTCGATGTCATCTTTGTAGCCAATCTCTGAGTACACCTGTTTGGCAAGTGCTCCCACATCAAAATCCGCCGTCGACGTCACTTCCCCGCCGATCATCATCATGCCGTGGCTTCCCAGAACATTCATATCCACACGCGCTTGCTTGTCGCGCTTGAGATACTCATCAACAATGGCGTCCGCGATCTGATCGCAGACTTTATCCGGGTGGCCTTGGGTGACAGACTCAACGGTCTTTTTCATAGTTCGACAAGCTCACTACTTCGTACACTCGCTCGAGGATAGCAAAACGCCGAAAACATGTCATCGCACATCCTGGGGATGAGCGGTGTACAAACGAATCGTTGCCAAAGCATGGACGACAAGGTAACTTGTGACCATATGAAACGCCTTATTCTTACTTCTTTTGAAGAAGCCGTAGCATCTTTACGTGAAGCTGTTGATGCAAAAATTCCAGAAACATCTCTTCTCTTTGTCACTCTCCATCGTGATGCGGTGATCCAACGTTTCGAATACACCTTTGAAATGGCTTGTAAAATGATGAAACGGTCTATCGAGATAGAAGCTGGACGTTCGGAAGTCGACGACCTCTTTTCAAAAAAAGATCTTTTTCGTCGCGCAATGGAAGCTGGACTCATTTCAGATCCGGAACGGTGGTTCGCGTACTTGCTCGCACGAAACGAGACGTCTCACGCCTACGACAAAGAAAAAGCTAAAAACGTCTACCAACAAGCCATACGGTTTCTTCCTGATGTGGAGGATTTGCTTGAACGATTAAAAAAACGCTATGAATGAATCGCTTCAGGAACGTCACCAGGATATGATCTGCAAAATCGTCAAACAGATCATTCCAAACGCTGATGTTTTTTTATTTGGATCGCGTGCCAATGGAACAGCGATCCCTTCCTCTGATGCTGATCTTGCCATTCGTGCAGATGCTCCGCTCGATTTCAAAACCCGCGCCCAACTCACAGAAGCCTTCTCTGAATCCGATCTCCCGTTTTCCGTTGATGTCGTTGATATGCGCTCTGTGGATCCAGAATTTTTAACCGTCATCGAAAAGCATGCGGTGATGCTTTGCTGAGCCACTTCCCGAGTTGCAAAAAATGATTGTTCCTTGAGAAATAGTCCATCCACTCTTCCATGTCTTTCTCACTCATATCAGAAAGCGTCTTTGTATTTTTTACGTTCAATTACTTTGGAACGTACAGGCGCCAGTAGTCGGACATCATTGGACGGAGCACCCGATGAGGCTTCTGGGCGATCCCAGACATAGGCGAGCGTCATGTGCCATTCACAATTTCGATTCTTGGTGCCGCGCATGGCACGGAGAATTCCCTCGATGCCCAAAGTTTTCAGCGAAAACTTGACATGCGTCATGGGAAATCCACCGAGCGCATCGATAAAGAATCCTGAGTCCTCAACCAGAAGCGGCTTGCGAAATTTTTTATACGCCTGTGTCGCCTTCTCAAGAGCAATATCAGTCGGATCTTCTGATCGACTTATCCACACTCGTCTATTGCGTTCGGTTTTTGTTCGGGCTACTATACGAACATAAAGCGAACAACCTCTATGCCACCTATTACTAAAAAACAATCTGAAGTTCTGGACTTCATACGCGAACATCTAGAGAACAACGGCTACGCCCCTTCGTACCGGGAGATCGCCGATCACTTTGGTCTTTCCTCCCCTGCAACCGTACACGGCCACGTGCAGGCGCTTCTGGAAAAAGGCCTCATCACAGCCGGAGAAGATGGCGAGGCACGATCTATCGAACTCGTTGCGGAAACTTCCTCTGGATCTTCGATCCTGCTGCCTTTAATGGGACTCATTACCGCTGGAGAACCTATCGAGGCTGTCCAAGATAATGAAGCCATGGCTGTGCCAGCAGATTTCGTGCTCGACGGGGCAAACTCATACGTCTTGCGCGTGAAAGGACGTTCCATGATCGAAGACGGGATTCTGGATGGCGACTTCGTAGTCATTGAACGAAACCCGAGTCCGCGTAACGGTGAAGTCGTCGTGGCACTTCTGGACAATGCATTTGCCACGCTCAAACGCTTTCATCGCGAACGAAACAGAATCCGTCTTCAGCCCGCAAACAGCACCATGGAACCGATCTATGTCCAAGACTGCATTATCCAAGGTGTCGTACGCGCCGTGATTCGAAAATTTCAACCTGTGTAACGATTTGGTGAACTGAGATCCCATGACGAGGTGTGAAGGGATCCACACCTGGCCGTGGGGTTTTAATTTGTCAAAATTACGTCTATGTCTACCACCACGCTCAAATACCACATCAACACGCTCGCGTTCCTTCCACGTCAGAAAGATAAAAGGATCGTGAAAGGACTACGTGCCCTTAAAATCCGAACGAGCCGACGCCGATTCAAACAGGCGATCCGCCAAATGATCGACCGTCGCACCATAAGTCCTGTCGCGTATGCATGAAATACTCAATGATCCAATTGATGTAACCGTCGCGTTCAAGGACAACCGTGTGCTTCCACGTGCCATACGTTGGAACGAACGCGAGTACAAACTCGATCAGGTGAACCTCGTCCACACCGCGCGCGAGGGCCACAAACGTATCTTCTATTTCTCCGTCTCCGACGCGGCTAATTACTTCAAGCTCAAACTCGATCCCGAGTTCCTCGAGTGGCGGTTGGTGGAACTTTATACGGATGGATAGCAAAGATCATGGAGCGAATCATTCTTCACATTGACATGAACTCCTATTTTGCAAGTGTGGAGCAGCAGGCGAATCCGTTTTTGCGTGGGAAGCCCATTGGGATCACGGGTAAGAACCAAGAACGCTCTATCGTCGCAACCGCGTCGATCGAAGCAAAGCGGCTGGGCGTCAAAACGACAATGTCAACCTGGGAAGCGAAAAAGATTTGTCCATCGATTATTCTCTGGCTCGGTGATCCAGAAAAATACTCCGACATCACGCATCGTTTTAACGCCATCTATGAATCGTTCACGCCTCACGTGGAGCCGTTTAGTGTAGACGAAAGTTTTCTCGATATTACGGAAGAAGCGGAGGATTATTTCGGCGCCACCTGCATGGCCCAAGCGATTCGTGCACGACTCCACGACGAACTCGGGGAACGCATTACCGCCTCCATCGGCATCGCGCCAAACAAACTCATGGCCAAGCTTGCTTCTGGACACGTGAAACCAAACGGTCTCACCGTCGCGCGGCCACAAAACGTCTTGGCTTTACTCGACGAATCCGAACTCGACGATATCTGCGGCATTGGTCCACGCATTCGCCACCGACTCTCCGAGCTCGGAATTGAGACATTCTCGCAACTACGCGAGTTCCCTCTCAAGGATCTCGAACGCGAGTTTCATCACTACGGCATCTGGCTCCATGAAGCGGCCTGGGGACGTGATTCGTCTGTCATCGTCTCTCCTACCAGAGGACACATGCACTCTGCCGGCGACACAGAAGCCAAATCATATGGCCACGCCTACACCCTTCCACAAAACACCAGCGACCCACGCACGCTTAAACGGTATCTCTTTGGGTTGGCAGACAAAGTCGGCTGGCGTATGCGGCGCGATGGGGTTGCGGCGCGACGAGTGACCACCTTCGTTCGCTTCGGAGATTTCACAGGCCACGGAGAACAGCGTACCTTCCAGGAACCCACCGCCGATGGCATGCGATTGTTCCAGATGGCGTGGAGGATTCTTGAACCGATCTGTCTTGTGGACGTCCGTCTCATCGGACTTTCCGCATCCCTCCTGTCTCAAGGCTCAATCCAACCCTCGTTATTCAAAAAAGACCGAAAGATGCATTCCGTTCTTCATGCTTTAGATGAAATCCAGAGTCGTTTTGGCTCAGGCGTCTGGAAACGCGGAGCCACGCTCCGGGCGGATTTCAAATCACGTTCAAGCGGCTTCCATTTCGACCATGAAATCTAATTCCCAAACTCCCCTTCAACCAAATGCACCCCTGGATCTACACTTCCTTCGTACTGATTTACCGTAATAATCACCTGCGTATAGCTCGAGTAGTCTTCAGCGTCCGGCGCTTCCCACTCAAGCACAAAATATCCATCTTCATCCGTCACCATCTCACCCAGCGAAAAGAAATCGTAAGGGAGTCGACTCAAGAGCCAGACTTGATAATACGAAAGTTCCCGATCAATCTCAGGGAGCGATGTTTTCATTTCAAAATAGTAGCGGTCGTCCTTCTCTCCACGCGTCGCGGCTCCTACGCGCTCGCCGCTAGCGATCCAATAAAGCGTCGTCTCCCGACTCTGTGTATCAATCGCTCCATCGATCACCGCCTGCGAGATCGGGTCGGGCTTAAGAATATCGACAATCGACGAAACAACTTCTTCCTCTTCTGGAATGGGTTCGGAACGAAACCATCGCACTGCAACGATGAACACAATAAACAGCACGACCACGGAAACGGCCGTCACAGTCGTAGATCCCCACCGGTGTCTGCGATTGTTCCGATCGCTAACCATACGAGGCAACTCGTTTTACTGCCTCTGCGACAACGTCCGCGAGTCCTGGCTCAAACGGGGACGGCATGATCTTCTCGTTTGTTGGTTCTGGAACAAGCTTTGCGAGTGCGTGCGCCGCAGCGACTCGCATCGCTGGTGTAATACGACGGAGCCTCCCTTCGAGCGCCCCTTTAAAAATTCCAGGAAACGCCAAGACGTTATTCACCTGATTGGGAAAATCTGACCGCCCCGTCGCGACCACCGCGGCACCGCCCGCGAGCGCCTCATCTGGCATGATTTCAGGGATGGGATTAGCCATCGCAAACACGATCGCCCGCGGCGCCATGGTGGACACCATATCTGCCGTGACGAGTCCTGGCTGGCTCACCCCAATGAAGACATCTGCCCCCACCAGTGCATCCGCGAGGCTGCCTGTTCGTCCTTCTGGATTGATCCGCACAGCGAGATCCTCTTTGTACGAGTTCATCCCTTCACGGCCTGGAGCGATGATTCCTTTGGAGTCCACCATCGTGAGCTTCTGCAGACCCGCCTCGAACAACAGGTGCGTCACCCCCATTCCGCCAGCACCAGCTCCTGAGATGACCACCGATACATCTTCGAGCTTCTTGCCCACGACCTTCAGTGCATTCAACAATCCCGCCAGCACCACCACAGCCGTGCCATGCTGGTCGTCGTGCATGACCGGGATGTCGAGTTCTTCGATGAGTCGACGCTCTACTTCAAAACACGCGGGTGCCGCAATGTCCTCCAGGTTAATCCCCCCAAAGCCAGGAGCAATGCGTTTGACCGTTTGAACGATCTCGTCGACATCCTGCGTGGCAAGACAAATCGGAAACGCGTCGACTCCAGCAAAGCGCTTAAACAGCGCCGCCTTCCCCTCCATGACCGGGAGTCCAGCCTCCGGACCAATATTCCCGAGACCTAAAACGGCTGACCCGTCTGTGACGACTGCGACCGTGCGCCCCTTGATCGTCAGATCCCAGGCACGTTCTTTGTCGGCTGCAATAACCCGGCATGGCTCAGCCACGCCTGGTGTGTAAGCCGTTGAGAGGTCTTCTTTATTTTCGATCGGAACAACCGACTCGACGGAAAGTTTTCCCTTATAACGCTTGTGCATCTCAAGCGACGCTTCACTGTAATTCATAGATTGATGTTAGAGTTGTTCAAATTCCTCCTTGAGGAGATCCCGATAAAATTCGACACGAACCTTTTGGAGTGGATGTGTACTGTCACGCCCGGCCATGATGCGAGTCAACATGTCGTACATTTATCCAACAATTTCCCAGCTAGCTCAGAGTCGAAAAATCCCTGCTCCTCGAGGACATCAACAAAATGTTCCCCATCCATCGAAATCTTTTGTGCATCATGAACGTCTAGGCCGCTCTGTTGGATCACGTCTCTTGATACAGGAATCTTTTGTAGATTCTCAATCACTTGACCGATAATTTGAATCTTTTGATTAGCTGGTAGTTCTGCTTTGAGCGACGGATCATCTTCAAGGTATTCCGTGGCAAGACCCGTCATTGCATCTCCTGCAAACATCTCCCCTACTTGTCGGACAATGTGGATATCAAGCGGATGCTCAAGACCCGACTGCGCGGTCTCCAAAAGCTTCATGTTCCTGGATTCATCGCGAAGTCGGTCAGCGCTGGCTGTTTCACCGACCTTGAATACGACCGCCTGATTCTGGAGTTCTCCTTTTTGAATAAAGAACCGTTCATGTTTTTTTCGTCGAACTGTTTGAATGGACGTGTATCTGAATCGATGGTTCCACCAATCGATTCGATCATGGACTTGGCCTGACCGACCTTCTGTTCTTGCTGTGCAATCTCACCCTCTTGTTCTTCTCGTTTTTTACACACCAAACACGTCGACGGCTTATTCCCGTGTTCGCAATATCCAGAGTCTTTCAATTTATCGCGTTCGTCGTCTCTCATATCGTCGCCCTTTCTAGAACGGCAAGCTCTCCATTCAAAAAATCGAACGACACAACAAACTGATCAAAAAATCCTCGCTGTCCGACAACGCCATAACCGAAGCGACTCACGTTTGAGAGAAACCCGGCCTCGATCTCAAACGTCAGCCCGCCAACCGAGATGGTAACGGGATGGATGTAATAGGGTTTCACGACCCCTGTAACACCGACAACCTCACCCGGACGGCCGTCAAAAAATGGAATGCCGAGGGCGTCGCCGACCTCACCGTCAAACATACAAATATCCGCTCCTGAATCTACAAGCACTTCATAGATTACGGAGCGGTTCCTATACTGAATCTTGATTGGAATGATGGGACGTAAAACTCCCTGAACGTTCTTATACCGAAAAATCATACGAGCCAATGAAGGTCACCAACTTCTCAGGAACATGCGTAACGATCGGTTGTGAAAACCCGGAAGCATGCGCATGCTCAAGAGCTTCCTTGAGCGTTTTTCCACTTCCAACGACTGTACGTTCGTCCTCTTTAAGAGCAACCCACAGGCCTTTGTAGTCTTGAAACAAATTTGTCCAATCAATGGCTGGCATATGGTTTCTTTAGTGAAAGAATAGCATAAATGCACTGAAGCTTCAATAATCGTCTTCCCTCATAGTTCATCAATGTCTCTTAAAAAACTCATTTTTTGCATGGGCTTCTGGACATGCTCACCAAAATCATCAAACACGATCGTGGGCCCGTCATTCCACTCCGAGTCCGAGAACGATCCGTGCGCTGGATGCGAGATCGCGGCCTTCAGCTTTACTTCCTCAAGCAACCCGTCGGGAAGCTCCTGCAAAAACATCGAGGACTGACTGAGCATCAGTGTATCGTAGCCGCTGGTGATCGGATAGGTGAAGAACAATTCTTTTCGAGCGCGAGTTGTGGCGACGTAGAAAAGCCGGCGCTCTTCCTCCAGTCCCCCGTCTTCATCCAGTGCCGCGCCAATCGGAAATTTCCCGTCGACTAAGTGCATCACAAACACGGCGTCCCATTCGAGTCCTTTTGCCTGATGGATCGTCGAGAGCACCATTTTTTCTTCGTCCTCAACTCCACCTTCTTCCCGTAGCGCCCCGTACTCCCCCGTAAGCGACACCTCGTCGAGGAATGTCTGCAGACTCGTGTACCCTTCGGCAAAAAGCGCGAACTGCTCGAGATCCTCAAGCCGATCCATAAAGTCTGGATACTCAGCCTCAAGATAGTCACGGTAGTCACCAGCGATCACGGCGCGAATGAGCTCGGCCGGATGTTCTTCGCGCGCCATTTTTTCGAGGGTCTTACGCAGTCCTTCCCAGCCGACGTGCGCTCGCTTGGGAATCTTGGGATTGCCACTCAAAATTTCAGCGAGCGACTCGTAATCTTTAAACTGTGACGCCATCGTCTCCGCACTCGTAAGCCCCACACCATTCAAGAGTCCCAAAATCCGCATCCAGGCGACTTCATCTTTCGGGTTCTGTCGAATACGCAAATGAGAGACGATGTCTTTGACGTGTGCACGCTCAAAAAATTTAAGTCCTCCACGATACTCGTACGGAATGTCACGTTTCATCAGCTCGAACTCAAGTGTCTGTGAATGAAACGCCGCCCGGAACAAGACCGCCATCTCAGAAAGCGGCATCCCATCTTCCCGTAGCGCCAAAATTTTCTGGGCAATAAACTGTGCCTCCTGTGCCGCATTGCTCGCTGGCACTAAACTTGGCTTCTCAAGTGGACCACGCACGGCCGTTAGTTCCTTTTTGAACTGATCTCTATTTTGAACGATCGACGAATTGGCGACCGCAAGGATCTCCGGAGTTGAGCGGTAGTTCGTCGTGAGTCGAAATGTCTTGGTGTCGGCATAGGTCTGCGGGAACCCGAGGATGTTTCGGATCTCGGCCGCACGGAAGGAGTAGATCGACTGGGCATCATCGCCCACGACAAGCACGTTCCCATGCTCGCTCGCGAGTTGTCGGATAATCTCCGCTTGAACAACATTCGTGTCCTGGTACTCGTCGACGAGAACATACTCGAACTGATGAGCCAGCTTCTGACGGACGCCCTCGTGGTGATAGAGAAGATCGCGGAGTTTCAAAAGGAGGTCGTCAAAGTCCATGGCGTCTGCCTGGCGCTTGCGGTCAGCATAGAGCTCGGCGATGTGCTCGATGATAGGCAAGATCTCCATGAAACTTGGATACTTGCTTTCGATCACATCACTCATAACCCGTCCCGAGTTCTGGACGTAGCTGATCATGGCATGCACCTTTGCGGGAGACGGGAAACGACGGGAAGTGACATCGACATTGAGCACCTTGATGCAAACCTTGATGAGCGACTTCGCGTCCTCCTGATCGAGGATCGTAAAATTACTTGAGTACCCAAGCTGCGATCCGTAGATCCGCAAAAGTCGATTGGCGATCGAATGAAACGTCCCGCCCCAAAGCCCGGTCGGATATCGTCCCAACAACTCCTCTACCCGCGACAACATTTCCTTCGCCGCCTTATTCGTAAACGTCACAAGCAAAATGCTCTCAGGACTCACCCCCCGCTCCAACAAATACGCCACGCGATACGTAATCGTCCGCGTCTTCCCCGATCCCGCCCCGGCAAGCACCAAACACGCCCCATCGCCATTCAAAACAACATTCAGCTGCTCAGAATTGAGCTCGCGTTGATAATCGATGGAAGCCTTCGAAAGGTCAAAGTCATCTTGTAAAACAAACTCTTTCATAGAGTCGGTATTTTATCATAGGCTTACTGGATTGACCTTTCCCCTCAGATAATCTATGGTTTCGACCTGGCTCATTCATGGCCAGTAGGGAGAATCCATGAACGTCCTCGACTCTACTCAAGCCCAGAGCCTGCTCGCCCGCACCAGGGCGGGAGAAGATCTCTCTGACGAGGAGATCCACGCCCTTGCCGTCTACCTCGACCAGAACACCCCCGACACCCCCAAGCGCCCCGAGATCAGCGCAGACCTCGCCGAGCGAGGGCGTCATCTGCGTCTGGCTCTCCAATATCACGAGTTGCTCGACGAAGTGTTCCCCGACCGCGGATGAACCACCAGCGTCCGAACCTGGTCAACCAACATCCAGCCCACGCTACAAGAGCCAACCGGCTCGCCTGCCCGCCACAGCTCGACTCGAGCGCCGGCGGGTTTTTCATTTTGGGGTCAAGTCGGGATATGGGACTTTTTGGTTGACGACATTTTTTCGTATATACGAACTTTTGTCGGCACCCTTCATCCAAAACCATTAACTGTCCACCTGAACCTTATGTGTCCCAAGGTGCAGAAACCTCAAGCCAGTCGGGAGCCCCGCTCCCGACCTGTAAAAAAAAATCCGACCCTGGCGTGGGGTCGGGCATTGAATGTAGATCGCGAGTTTCGCGGCGATCACAGCGGTTCGACGGCCTTGTCGAGCTCGTCCTTCATGGACTCGAGGTCGGGACCACCCTGGGACAGGGCACGCATGAGGTAGGCGTCGGCCAGATGCACGTGAGGTACCACGCGTTGGAGGACCGGGCCTTTGAAGCCATGCTCCAAACGCTTTCCGGTCACGGGTTCCACACTGACGAGCTTGTGGTGGACAGACCGCAGTTCTTCGTGCCACATGAGCTGGCGCGAAGCCTCGAGTTTCTCACCGCGATCCTCGAGGATGCCGAGCCAGAGGAGAACTTCCTCCAGACGCAAGTGGCACTCTTGTTGAACGGTCGCGCGAAACACCTGACCGATCAGCTCCTTGGCGTTGAGGATCGTGTCCCCGTTACGTCCGTTCGCGGCTTCACGCAGAAGCTGTGCTGATGCGTCCAGATCATCCGCGCTGCGATTGAACGACCGAGAGAGCGGACGGGAGACGATCGCCCGCAAACGCCGGGCGGCGTCCTCAAAGCGTTCTGCTTCTTGGCGCACCAACTTGGGCGTACGCTCACGCGTGGGAGCCAGCCACTCTTCCCGCAGCCGATGCTGCTGGGAACGGGAAACTTCCAGCACGATCTCGCGCAGACGATCGATGTAGTGCTCGAGCACCGCCTCGCGAAAACTCATCCGTCGACCGATGCCGCGCACCGTCTGGATCCGGGTGGCGATCTCGTTCTCACCGGCGAAACAGATGAGCGGGATGCGGCCGGGATTGAACCGGCCGATGGTGTCCTTGAGGGTTCCAGCCTGGAGCGTTCGAGCTTGCGCCCGGCGCTTGGTCTCGTCGATGGGCTTGCCGTAATCCTTGGCGGCCGTAACCGCGATGAGCACAAACGCCTGGCGTCCATTCTCGTCAACCTTATGCAACTCCCAGGAAGTCCGCATCAACTCGTCGAGCGTACCCGCAAGTTTTCGATTCGCCGGAATCTCCCGCGCGTGATACTGACGATCCGCATGCCCGACTCCCCGACGCGCTTTGTACACGCCATCGTAGGAGATAAAACACTGCAACTCTTCCTCTTTGGTCGATCCTCCATTGAGCCGCTCACTGACTTTCAGATTGCGGGAAAGAATTCGTCCAGGACGCAATTCACGCACCTGATCCGAAAACTCGTGAGCACCGACCGGCACTTCGTAGAGACACTGTGGAATTAGCTCAATGAGCTTCATCTGTTTGAGAACCAGCGGTGCTGGTTTGGGTTGTCCTTTTTTCCGACGACGAGAAGAACGCAAGAGCGTCAAATCGCGTGTCACGAAAACAGGACTCTTGGGGTCAGGCCAACGGAATTCGAATGGTTCGCTCAACAAGAGACCCTCCAAGGAGAGATCCACCGGAGGGTCAAATTACACAAAGAAGAACAAAGCGTCAATCTTCTACTTCAAATATTGGTACTTGTTTGCCACATGTTCATCAAATGACTCAGCATAGATCACCTCACCGTCCTGGGTCGTGAGGAAGTATAGATAGTCCGAGTCGACCGGATCCAAAACGGCAAGAATCGCATTCATCCCAGGATTTGAAATAGGGCCGGGCGGAAGACCGAGATTCTGATACGTATTGTAGGGCGAGCTCATGCGGCTGTCTTCGAGACTAATAGCGCTATCGCTTTTACCGGTCACATAATTCACGGTCGAGTCCGCTTGCAGCGCCATGCCGATTTTCATGCGCGTGTAAAAAATGCCCGCAACACGTTTCATATCTTCTGGATCACGAACCTCTCGTTCAACGATCGAAGCCAACGTAAGCATTTCATGAAACGAAAGACCTCCTTCAAATATCAAATTCCGAGGGATGGAAATATCGTTCTCTGCGAGCCGTCGACTCAATGTGAGTAACATCGTTTCGACGACCGTCGCCGCGTTTGCATCCGCGCGAAAACGATACGTATCTGGGAACAAGTAGCCCTCGAGTCCTTGATCGGTCGGAATCCCGTTGAGAATTTCAATCCCAGCAACCTGACGAAGGTCGTATCCACTCACGACCGACTCCCAATCCGCTAACGCAATCTCGGGCAGTGCCTCTACAACCACCTCACCGATTTGCTCGACCGTATACCCTTCCGGAATCGTCACTTGCACTTCTTGTGCAGCCGCATATCCGAGCTCTTGCACGATGGATCGCAAACTCATCTCAGGCTTCAACTCAAACGTCCCAGCCTGAAGAACCGCATCAGAAAGTTTTGTATAGACTTTAAAAAAGAATTTGCTTGTGATGATCCCCTGGTCTTCAAGCTGCGTCGCAATCGCTTCAACGGAAGTTCCTTCTTCGATGGTGACTTCCACGGCTTGGACATCCTCATCAGGTGAAATGAAATACGCGTCGAAAAGATACGATCCTGACATCACGATTCCCACGAGCATCGCAATCCCAAAAAGAATTCCAATGAGTCGAAGCATATTACTTCCCATGACATTCACGATACTTAGATCCCGAACCACAGAAACAGTCGCGTGTATCCCGATCTTCCGCGGTCAACCAGGAACTGGACTGTACTTTACCGCCTCGGCCAACGCCGTAGACGATTTCGATTCCAAGCTCCGCGCACAACTTGGCCTCTGGATTTTGGGACGAGTTCGGATTGAGCGCGTCCGTAAGATCGCGGTCGCCGCCCTGCGCGAAAATGTCCGGACGAATTTCTCGAAGCTCGCGGCAGACACTACGATCCTCAAAGCCCGGCTCATGCGCCGTGAACACGACGCGCGAAACGCCGTTGAGCGCCTCAATGATCTCTCGACGCTGATCCTGCGGCATAAAGACATAGCCTTTCTTCTTCATGAGCCAGTGATCGTTGTTGATGATGACGACCAGCTCGTCCCCAAGCGCCGCGGCTTCTTGAATCAAACGAACATGGCCGACATGGATCGGATCAAAGCCTCCTGAAACACACACAATTTTTTTAGTCATAGCCTAATGCCACCATACTAATAGCTATGGCGTAAGGTGTTACACCAAACCCCACAAGCGCACCAACAATGATATCAGAAAAGAAGTGGAGTCCAGCAGCCACACGACCAAGTGCCACCACGAGAGCCGCCCCAAGCATGTAAAGAAACATACTTGGGAAAAACAAATGACAGATCGCGGCCATCGAAAACGCAAGCGTCGCATGGGCACTCGGAAACGAGGCCGTACGAACAAACGGAGCGATAAGCGGCTTCTCGTCCAACTCTTCGAACGGCCGTTCACGATTCACAAATTTGGACAACAACATCGTCATGCCCCAAGCTGGTAATAAAAAGACAAGAAGAAGGAGCGTAAAACGGTCGACGGTAAATGCGAGCGTTTCTTTGTTCCAAGCCGTGGCCGCCAACAGAACTCCAAGCATCAACCAAACGATATGCGTACCTGCAAGGATCGCCACGTGTCGACCGAGCCAGTGAGACCGAGCGAGGTTGAACAGGTCGTGAGAAAGTTTGTGGTCGATGTTCATATGGCTTTACGGCGAAATTCTTCCAGAAGATCCTCGCGGCGATCGATGTCGTTGAGGATCGCCTGAGCGTTTTTGGGAGCGACGAGATTTTTATTCTTGTACGCACACAGGTCGCGAACTGGACAGGCCCAGCACCGGGGTTTGGCGATACATATGTAGCGACCGTGTTTGACGAAGACTTGATTGACGGTGTGCTTGTACTGGTCAGGTACAAGTTTGAGTAACGCCTCCTCTGTTTCCTGCGGCGTCTTCGTCTTTACCCATCCTAACCGATTTGTCACACGATGCACATGTGTGTCCACGGCGATGGCTGGTGTGTTGAAACTCGCCACAAGCACCACGCTCGCCGTCTTGCGACCAACACCAGCAAGACTCACAAGCTCGTCCATCGTCGAGGGAATCATCCCACCAAACTTCTCCACTACCTGCTGTGCCATCTTTTTGAGGTTCTTCGCCTTCTGCCGGAACATCCCAATCGTATTGATTCTCGACTCAATGTGTTTCGTCGTCGCACCAGCAAGTTTCTCAACAGTCGGAAACGCTTTGAAAAATCCTGGCACGAACTTGAGCACCTGTTCATCGCGCGTACGCGCTGACAACATCACTCCCACGAGATTCTGATATGGATTCCCAATCTCCATCGCCCCAGGATTCGGCCAACGTTTTTTGAGCGTCTTGAGCACCTTCACCATCTCTTCGCGCATACTAAATCAACGCTTGTCCCGTCATCTCCGGCGGCTGCTCAATCCCCATCACCGCGAGAATTGTCGGGGCGACATCGGCAAGCATGCCCACAGGAGACATGAGGGACAAATCTCCTTCAGGCACTTCGCCGGAGATCGACGGCTGGCCTTCGAATTCTCGTCCAATCATGAGAAACGGAACGGGATTGGTCGCATGTTCTTTATACATCTCCCCGGTTCGTAAATTTTTCATCTCCTCGGCGTTCCCGTGGTCGGCGGTAATAAATACATGCCCTTCACGTGCCAGCGTCTCATCGACAATTTTCCCAAGACACTCGTCAACAACCTCTACCGCCTTGATCCCAGCCGTAACATCGCCAGTATGTCCAACCATGTCCGGATTGGCAAAATTCATCACGATAAAATCGAACTTGTTCTCACGCATTTCTTTGATGACACGCTCGGTGATTTGTCTTGCACTCATTTCTGGCGCTTCGTTGTATGCCGCGACTTTCGGACTTGGAATAATGACACGCTGTTCTCCGGGGAACGGCTCCTCCTTTGTTCCGTTTAAAAAGAATGTCACGTGCGCATATTTCTCCGTCTCGGCAATATGGAGTTGAGTGAAACCATGCTCGGAAAGAACCTGGGCAAGCGTTTTCTGTATCACTTCCGGTGGAAAAGCAATCTCAACCGGCAACCCTTTTTCATACTCAGCCATTGTAACGGGAAACAGATTGGTAACTGCCTTACGCGAGAACCCATCAAAACTTGGGAGAACAAACGCTTTGCAGAGCTCTCGCATGCGGTCGGGGCGGAAGTTGAAAAAAATCACGGCATCGTTGTTTTGCACGAGTCCAACCGGCATCCCCTGCCCTGAGCCTGTCGAAGGGTCCACGATCACGGTAGGCTCGAATTCTTCGTCATACACTTCCTTCTGATATGACGCCTTGATCGCTTCCCGTGGATCCGTGGCTTGTGCCCCTTCTCCCAAAACCATCGCATTGTAGGCTTTCTGGATACGATCCCACCGAGTATCTCGATCCATCGCGTAGTAGCGTCCACACAGCGAGGCAATCTTCCCAACGCCAATCTCCTGAATCTTTTCTTGGAGAGTCGTCACAAAATCGATTCCCGCGTTATACACCGTGTCACGGCCATCAAGAATCGCTTGAACGAATACCTCCTTGATGCCCGCTTCTTTCGCGGCGTGAAGGAGTGCGTGACAATGTGTGTCCATCGAATGGACTCGCCCCTGCGAGACCATTCCAATAAGATGCAGCCGACTTCCCTGTTGCTTCACATGTTCAAACGCCTGAAGAAAAGCGGGGTTGCTCACGAACTCTCCAGCCTCCATCGCCCGGTTGATCCGCGGAAACATTTGGTAATACACGCGCCCCGCGCCGATCGCCAAGTGTCCAACTTCTGAATTCCCCATCTCGCCCCAACTCAAACCGACCTCCTCGCCGGATGCGCGCAGGGTCATGGTGGGATAGGTGCGGATGAGGCGATCGTACTGTGGAGTGTCAGCGCGCGTGATGGCGTTGCCTTCCCCATCCGGTGCTACGCCAAAGCCATCGATTACAATTAAGACCGTTGGTTTTTTAAGTGTGACTAACATATCTACCCAATCTCCTCCTCGATCTCCATAAGACGATTATACTTTGCGAGACGTTCTGATCGTGAAAGCGAGCCGGTTTTGATAAAGTCGGCGTTCACCGCTACGGCAAGGTCGGCGATCGTCGTATCTTCAGTCTCACCAGAGCGGTGCGACACATTGATCTTCCATCCGTATTGTTTCGCGAGCATGATGGCATCGATCGATTCTGAAAGCGTTCCGATTTGGTTGAGCTTGATAAGGATCGCATTTCCCGCTTTCATCTCGATGGCTTTCGCCAGACGTCCAACGTTGGTCACAAGAAGATCATCTCCAACCAACGCAACATTTTTGCCAAGTCGCTTTGTGAGCTGCACCCATCCGTCCCAGTCGTCTTGATCAAGTCCATCTTCAAGACTCACGATCGGATACTTCTTCACCCACCGCTCCCACATCGCGATCATCTCGTCGCTCGTAAGACTCTTTCCTTCGCGTTTGAGTTCGTAACGTTTGGTCTTGTCGTTGTAGATCTCGGAGACCGCTGGATCCATGGCAAGCACAACGTCCTTGCCGGGAACATAGCCAGCCGCCTTGATCGCGGTCATGATAAACTTGAACGCGTCCTCATTCGTTTTGAGCGCGACTGCGTAACCACCTTCGTCACCTTTGAGTGTCGAGAATCCTTTTTTCTTGAGGAGCCCGCCGAGTTCATGAAACACTTCTGCTCCACACCGCACGCGTTCACGAAATTTCTTTTGCAAAGGCACAATCATGAACTCCTGAAAGTCGAGGATCCAGCCAGCATGTGCCCCGCCGTTGAGGACGTTCATCGTAGGCACAGGGAGACGCCAACCACTCAGAGGAAGATCAAACGTCTTGCGGATATATGCGTAGAGCGGAAGTTTTTTTGCTCGTGCTGCGGCATGCGCGCAAGCCAAACTGATGCCAAGAATTGCGTTTGCCCCGAGCTTTGATTTGTTCATCGTGCCATCAAGTTCCATCATGAGAGCGTCAATGTCACGTTGACGCGTCACGTCCATGCCGATGAGCTTAGGTGCGATTTTCTTGTGCACGTTTGCAACGGCCTTGAGCACGCCTTTCCCATGGAAACGTTTTTTATCTCCATCGCGAAGCTCGAGGGCTTCGTGATCCCCGGTTGATGCCCCACTGGGAACACTTGCGCTGCCAGACGTTCCATCTCGTAACAAAACGGTTACGTTCAATGTTGGATTGCCACGAGAGTCAAGAATTTCGTGCGCATGAATAGATTCGATGTTCATATGGTCTAGAGGGTAAGAGCCTCAATCCCCGGTAACGTCTCCCCTGAAAGAAATTCAAGCAGAGCCCCACCACCGGTTGAAAGAAGCGTAAACTTATCGGCAAGTTTGAGGGACTCGATCACCGGAAGCGTGTCTCCACCACCAACAATGGTCGTCGCCTTCCCGGTCTGGGAAGCAATGACACGTGCCACTTCGCGAGTCCCGGAACAAAATTCCGCCACCTCGCAGTAGCCCAACGGCCCATTCCACAGAATCGTCTTGCTTCCCTCCAGCGCCAGAGAAAACTGTTTGCGTGTCACTGGACCAATATCCACGATCCGATCACTTGCACCGATTTCGTCCACAGCCTTCACTTCCTGTTTGGCATCGCGTCTGAGAGAACGGACACAGACAACATCAGACGGGAGCAAAATTTTTTTTGCGTACTTCTTTAACAGCCACGCTGCCGACTCAATGGACTCTTCTTCATAGACAGATTTCCCCACCTTCTTTCCTTGAGCCACCAAAAAAACATTCGCGAGCGCACCCCCCACCATTAGTTGATCAAGTTGCGGCAAGAACCGTTCGATGATCGGGAGTTTGGTCGACATTTTGAGGCCACCAAGGACAAGCACCAATGGCCGTTTTACGTGTTCTTCAAGTTTTCCCAAGACGGAAATCTCCGCCGCAAGCAGCGGCCCGGCATACGATGGCAAGAAACTGGTAATCGCATCCACCGACGCATGTGCCCGATGAGAAACCGCGAATGCATCGTTTACATACAGGTCGCCAAGTTTCGCAAGGGCTTCCGCGAACGAAGGGGCGTTCTCTTCCTCGCGTCGGTCGAACCGCAAATTTTCCAGCATAAGGACATCTCCATTCCCCATCTTCTCGACAATCTTTTCAACATCTTTCCCCGCCATTGACCGCGCGACCTCCACCGGCATGCCCAACAACCCTGAGAGCCGCTTGGCAACAGGTTTCACGGAATACGCCGAAATCCGTCGACCGTTTGGGCGGCCGAGGTGTGTCATGACGATCACTTTGGCTCCGCGCTGAGACAACCAGTTCACATCCACGGCCGAGCGGGCAATTCGGCCATGCGGCCCGTCCACGGCGCGACCTTTCACGATCGGGACATTTGCATCAATACGAACTAAGACGCGCTTGCCGGTAAGGTTGGTCGTTGCTGAAAGCTTCCTGAATTTCATACGCATGTTCAAGCCTTCGTCTAAAGCTTACCTACACGTACCGCCATATCGACCAAACGCTGTGTGTATCCCCATTCGTTGTCATACCAAGCAAGAACCTTCACAAGATCGCCATCAACAACACGGGTGAGATCCAAGTCCACAACGGACCCAAACGATGAACCAATAAAATCCGACGAGACAAGCGGTTCCTCGGTCACACCCAAAATTCCCTTCCACCGCGACGATTTTGCCGCGTCCTTAAAAATCTTACTAATCTCTTCTACGCTCGTGTTGCGTTTCATTAAAAACGTAAAATCCGTCAATGAAACGTCTAAACAAGGGACACGTACAGAGATCCCGTCGAATTTATCTTTCAGGCTCGTCACGACACGTGTGGTAGCTTTCGCCGCTCCCGTTGAAGTCGGGATCATGTTAACCATCGCCGAACGCCCGATGCGCAGATCATCTTTCTTGCTGGGAAGGCCGTCCACAATATTCTCGCTTGCCGTCACTGAGTGAATCGTTGTAAGCATCGCCTTCTTCACGCCGATCGCATCCTCAAGAACTTGCGCCACAGGCGCAGCCGAGTTAGTCGTACACGAGGCGTTGTTGACGACGTCGTCCGTTTTCTTACACAACTTGTGGTTCACACCCATCAAAAATGTCGGTGTGTCATCCGAGGGAGCTGAGATCACCACCTTTTTCGCTCCGGCCTCAATGTGCTTACGCGCGTCAGCCTCTTTACGGAAAAATCCAGTCGACTCGATCACCACATCAACCTTGAGTGTCTTCCACGGAAGCAGTGCAGGATCCTTCTGTGCAAAGACGGGAATCTTCATCCCGTCGACTTCAATAAAATCCTTCCCAGCCTTCACGGACTTGCTCCACGTACGAAACACGGAGTCGTGTTTCAACAGATACGAAAGCGTGGCGGGATCCGTGAGGTCATTGATGGCGACGACCTGAATCCCCTTGCGCTCACACGCAGCGCGCAGGGTTGTTCGGCCAATCCGGCCAAAACCATTGATAGCGATTCGAAGCATAGACGTGAATATAAATGATGCGACGATTTTATCACTTTTGTGCTGAAACAAAAAACAGGGCCTGTGCCCTGTTTTGTCTTAAATACTGAATCTCGCAAATCGGCGCAGCTGCATGTTCTCTCCAAGGCTCGCGATCTTGCTCTTCACGAATTCCTCGATCGTCTGATCCTCATCCTTGATAAACGGTTGTTCCATCAACACGACTTCGGAGTACCACTTGTTGAGTTTGCCGTCGACGATCTTGGCGATCACGTCCGCGGACTTCCCTGCCCCTTCCATCTCGGTGGTGTAGATCGCGCGTTCCTTCTCGACCATCTCAAGTGGCACGTCCGCTCGAGTAAGGTACAGCGGATCCAACGCACTCACATGCAGAGCGAGGTCATGACAGAATTCAATGAACGCTTCGTTGCGCGCGACGAAGTCCGTCTCACACAGCACTTCCACCATGGCACCAAGTTTTCCATTTGAATGAATGTAGGCGTGAACCCGCCCTTCCTTCGTTTCACGGTCGGCTTTCTTCGCCGCCTTGACGATTCCTTTCTCCCGCAAATACTGGCCTGCTTTCTCTAAATCCCCACCCATTTCCTCAAGGGCCTTCTTGGCGTCCATCATGCCGGCTCCGGTCATGGAGCGAAGTTCGGCAACGGTTTTTGCATCGATGCTCATAAAGAACGGCAATGGTTATGATTGAGATTCTTCTTTTTTGGTCGTCTTGGTTCGGGTGTCAGCGGCCGTCTTGGCAGCCATCGCTTTCCCGTCCTTGACCGCATCACTCACCAGTTTACACACCAACTCGATCGACTTCACCGCGTCATCATTTCCTGGAATGACTTTCATGATCCCTTCTGGATTCACATTGGTGTCACACAGCGCGATCACCGGAATTCCCATGACGATCGCTTCTTGAACAGCGGTCTTCTCGGTCTTCACGTCGATGACGAAGATGGCGTCTGGAGTACGGGTGATGTTTTCAATTCCACCAAATTTCACTTCCATCTCTTCGATCTCTCGTCCGATCATGATTTGCTCCTTCTTGGTGTACTTCTTGAGCTCACCTTTATCGCGCTGATCCTTCAAGGTCTTGAGGCGCTTGAGTGTCTGCTTGATTTGTCCAAAATTCGTGAGCGTTCCTCCGAGCCAGCGATTTTGAACATAGGGCATCCCACAGGCCTCCGCATATTTTTGGATTGGACCTTTTGCTTGGAGCTTGGTGCCTACAAACAACATAACACCGCCGCGGGAGGCAATGCCTTTGAGGGTCTCAAGAGCCGACGCAAGATATTCTTGGGTCTTCTCCAGGTTAATAATGTGAACGCCCTGGCGGGTACCAAAGATGAACGGCTTCATCTTTGGGTGCCAGCGGCTAGTCGTGTGGCCATAGTGCATGCCGGATTTCAGCATGTCGACCAAGGAAGGCATCGTTGCCATAGAGTGTTTCCTTTTTACGTCGGTGGCACATCTGGACCCCGTGAAGAGGGGGAGGAACCAGCTTGTGTGCGTTCCACCTGAATGATTGAATTACGCGCGGAACTATAAACAATCCTTCTCTTTCCGTCAATCTTCTTTGAGCCGAATAAACATCGCATCGCCAAAGGAGAAGAAGCGGTAGCGTTCACGAACGGCTTCCTGGTATGCAGCAAGAATATGATCCCTACCGGCGAAAGCACTCACCAAAACCAGCAACGTCGACTTGGGAAGGTGGAAATTCGTGACAAGGGCGTCGACGACGTGAAAATGGAATCCGGGAGTGATGAAAAGATTGACGTCGCCAGAAAAACCTTCTTTCGGTAGGATTCGAGATCCCTCGACTCCCTTCGGTCGCTCGGGATGACACAACCTAGAAACCCCCTCGAGCGTCCGCACCGTTGTGGTCCCAACCGCGATCACGCGACGACCTTCTTGTTTGGCACGGTTAATCGCCTGTGTCGTGTTCGAATCAATCGTCACGAACTCGCTGTGCATCTCATGCTCTTCAATCGTCTCGCTTTTCATCGGACGGAACGTCCCGAGCCCAACGTGCAACGTCACATATTGCATCTCAACGCCGCGCGCACGGATTTTCTCGAGGAGCTCGTCGGTGAAGTGGAATCCAGCCGTCGGCGCCGCAACCGATCCAGTTTCTTGCGCGTAGACCGTCTGGTATTGATCAAGTATCTTGGGAACCTCGTGAACATAAGGAGGGATGGGAATCTGCCCGTGCGTATCCGCATGAGCCAGCACATCACATGTGTCCCGATCGGGACAGATGCGTAACGTCTCTCCCTTGCTTGTAACTCCCGCTCGAATATCACCAAATCGAATTTCATCTCCAACCTCCACGTGCCGTCCTGGACGAACAAGCACTTCCCATTCGTGCTCACCTCGAGGTCGCAACAAAAATAATTCGATCGAAGGATTGCTTCGTCGCAGTGCTCCTCGCAATGACGAGCGTACGACGATCGCCTCGAGCCTCGCGCGAAACACCTTTGTGTTGTTCATGACCAAGACATCCCCAGGGTGTAGCTCATCGACGATCTCGTAGAACCGTTTGTGCTGTCGCTCCCCTGTTACACGATCGACGACCATTAACCGCGAGTGGTCTCGCGGTTCTACGGAATGCTGGGCAATCAACTCTTCGGGAAGCTCGTAATCAAAAAGGGATACAGATGTCGCCATAATGCCCCTATCATGCGCGAGCCTTGAAAGATTGACAAATACGGGATCCATTGCTAATCTTTCGCCGATAAAACTAATGGTACGTATACAAAGCGTGCACATCTATGAAGAAAGACATCCACCCAAATTACACGGCGAATGCCAAAATCTCCTGCGCCTGTGGCGCGATCTACGAGATCGGTTCAACCAGTCCTGAACTTCAGATTGAGCTCTGTGCCGCGTGCCACCCGTTCTATACCGGAAAGCAGAAAATCATCGATACCGCTCGACGTGTGGAGAAATTCCAAGAGCGTTCCGCCCTCAAGGCCACTAGCAAAACAGGCAAGAAGGCGAAAGCCGCCAAGCGCAGTGCCCAAAAAGTGGCGAAGCGCGAAGAAAAGGAAAAAGCAGGAGCGTAACATTGAAAAGAAGAGCGTTCTTCGGATACAGTGGAAGAACGCTTTTTGTTTATGAATCTCATTGAACAACTTCGCTCCCGACGGGAGCACCTCCATACACTGGAAACGCAGCTCTCTTCCGCGGCGGTGCTTTCGGATCCGCAAAAAATCCGGGAAGTAAACGAAGCATACGCAGCGGAACGTGAAGTCGTGGAAGTTGGTGAACGCTACGAAAAAGCCATACGCGATTTAGAAGGAGCACGCGAAACAATCGCGACAACAAAGGATACAGATTTGATTGGGCTTGCTCAACAGGAGATTGCCGATGTTGAAGCACGACTCCCAACTCTTGAACACGACCTCACCGTCGCCCTCATTCCCCCAGATCCACTCGACAAGAAAAGCATCATCGTCGAAATCCGCGCCGGCGCAGGAGGCGACGAATCGACCTTGTTTGCATCCGAACTGCTACGCACTTACACACTCTATGCGGAAATGCATGGCTGGAAAGTCGAACTCGTATCAGCCAATCGAAGCGATGTTGGTGGATTTAAAGAAATTATTGTCGAAATCAAGGGGCTTAATGCCTATAGCCGTTTGAAATATGAGTCCGGTGTGCATCGTGTACAACGCGTGCCGGAAACCGAGAAGGCAGGACGTGTTCACACCTCAACGGTCACGGTAGCGATTCTCCCAGAAGTCGAGGAGGTCGACGTAAAAATCCGTCCGGAAGATCTGGAGATCCAAGCCACGACCTCACAAGGCGCGGGCGGACAAAGTGTGAACACCACTTACTCGGCGGTACGCATCACGCACATCCCGACTGGCCTGATGGTCTACTGCCAAGAAGAGCGGTCGTTCAAGCAAAATAAAGAGCGTGCGCTTTCGATTATCCGCTCTCGCGTGTTTGCGCTGGAACAGGAACGACTGCGAAAAGAACGGGAGGAGGCTCGACGTGGACAAGTGGGCACCGGGGACAGAAGCGAAAAAATCCGCACCTACAATTTTCCGCAGGATCGCCTCACGGACCACCGCATCAACCAAAACTTTCACAATCTTCCCGCCATCATGAATGGAGGGTTGGATGACATTATCGAAGAGCTTAAACGTGCCGAAATCGAGGAACGTCTGAGTGAGCTTGTTTGATATGCAAGCCGTCATCCTCGCCGCAGGAAAAGGCGCCAGGCTGCGACCGCTCACGCACAACATCCCAAAACCTCTGATTGAAATCGGTGGGAAAACAATGATTCAGCTCGCTCTCGAGGCACTTCCAGATTCCATCGATGAAATCTTTATCGTCCTAAACCACCTACGCGAACAGATTATCAAGTCCGTCGGTTCGCAATGGAGGAATAAACCGATTCGTTATGTGATCCAAGAGCCGCTGAGCGGCACCGCCGGAGCTGTCATGCTTTTGCAAGAACATCTTCATGGTTCATTTCTCGTTATCAACAGCGACGATATGTATAAAAAAGAAGACCTCGAACGGCTGGTTTCCTACCCGCGATCGATTCTCGTCTATGAATCAGGAAAGCACCTCGAAGCTGGTGCACAAATTACGCAGGGTCGGTTCACTGGCCTGGGATCTGGGAGCCTCGCGGTGTGTGGAGCCTATGTGCTTGGCTCGGAATTTTTTGGTGTGAAGCCTGTCGAAATCCAAGTCAGTCATTACCATGAGTTTGGACTGCCACAAACACTTGCCAAACTTGCTCATGACCAAACGATCACTGCGGTCAAAGCAACATCCTGGCAACAAGTTGGAACACTCGAGGAATTGAAACGAACACGCGAACAAACATGACCATCATGGAAGCCCTCCAATGGGCCAACAATAAATTGCGCAAGGCCGGCGTCGATTCTCCTATGCTCGATGCGGAAATTTTGCTTGCCTACAGCCTGGATACTTCCAAGGCATGGCTCTTTGCGCATTTCGCGGACAAATTCAAATCCCATCAGGAAGAAAAATTTTTTGAACTCGTGAATCGCCGAGAGGATCGAGAACCTGTGGCCTATCTCGTCGGCAAAAAGGCATTTTACGGCCGTGACTTCCACGTGGATAAGCGCGTGCTCATTCCACGACCAGAGACGGAAGTAATCGTTGAGCTCGCGATCAAGGCGATCATTGATAAAGACCCAGAACGCACACTCATCGTAGATTTGGGAACGGGTTCCGGTGCTATCGCCGTAACGCTTGCTGCCGAAACAAACCTCCCTGTCATCGCCGTGGAGATCGACAAGTCAGCTCTCGAGGTCGCTAAAAAAAATGCGGCCGCTCTTGTGCCTGAGACAGCCGTTGACTTCCAGCCCGGAAATCTTGCAGAACCAATCGTCCGCATCTTCAAAACGATCCGAGGACAAACCAACGTGCAGACATCGTCGGTTTATCCGTTTAAGACACTGCTCATGACAGCCAACCTTCCCTACCTCTCCGAAGTCCGCATGGACAATCTCCAGGAGGAAATTCGCCACGAGCCTGAACTTGCGCTTCGAGCTGGTGTCGATGGACTGGATGCCTATTGGGAACTCTTTCGCCAACTACGGTCAGATCGAAAAATCCTCCCACGCGAACTGATTGTGCTCATTGAAATTGATCCTGAACAACGTATCGCTGCCGAGAAACTCATTCTCCATAATTTCCCCAGCGCCAAACTTCTCACCCACCAAGACCTCCACAGCAACGACCGGGTGATCGAGGCACATATCTAAGCATCTTCCTTTTCCCAGGTTTCCCGCAAGACTTTCATTGCCACGTTGATGGCGGCCATGCGCTTTGTCCCTTCATCTCCTACTTTATCTGGATGGTTCTCCATGGCAAGCTTCACGTATTGCTTTGTTACTTCCTCTTTAGATGGCCTCAACGAACCTGTAAAACCCAATGCACGATAAGCGTTATCGATCGACTGAACAGGCCGCACCTCTTTCTCTGGTTGGTAGGTACCTGATTCCTCGTTCCTCTTTTTGAAAAACTCAAGGTACTGCCCAAAGCGCTGGAGCGTATCTTGGGCAATCCCTTTCACAAGCGGATCATGCATTTCTTCCATGAGTTGGGCCAAGCGAGCCGTCGTCTCCTCAAAAATTTTTTCTCTCTCTTTAAGCTTCGCCTCTGCTTCCCCCGCATCTCCAATCGCCCGCTTTGGATCCCAGCGATCTCCCCAAAAAAAAGGAAACGCTGCCTCAGAGAGTTCCCGCTCCAATTTCGCCGCCTCACGTTCAAACACGTAGTAGCGCGGTTCTTTCACAAGCAAAGTGAGTCGATGTTCCTCCCGAAAAATCGTTATGAGATAGTCCTGCATTTTGTCAGCTCGAATACGAGAAGAGGCATCAATCGCCTTGGCGATCACCTCACGAATATCTTCAGCACTCATCCGCGCTTCCCTTCCAATGGATTGAGCATACCCAAACCGCTCAACGAGGTCTGTCACGAAATGCGGATAGACTTGGACGACACGGTCAACGAGTCCGCGAATGTCTTGTTCAATCTTCTCTTTTTCCGGCTTTGGAAGCGATTCCAACATGGAACGAATATCGTGAACCCTCACAAGTAAGGACTCCGGATCCGGGACAGGATAGCCGTACTCGCCCCACTGAAAAGGGTCGCTGAGGGCATACACATCATCGATCTCGCGCAAGGCCTGATCGGCCACATCTTTCCCTTCCAGCAAATCTCGCAAAGAAGGATCATCAATAGGATCGTAATCACCTCGATATTTTGCCATATTACTCAATAGTAACATCTTCCTCATTCCCGACAATCTCGATCCACGTCACACCGGCATTCATCACGATCTCTTCGCTGGTTGCACGACTGTAGAATTTCAACCGTTCTGACTTGGATGGTTTTTTCCACGTCACTTCAATCACTATTCCGTCTTGCAACACATACCCCTCCCCTTCTCCGGTTGTGCGAATCTCCCGTCGTCCGACATTGTCGATAATCTCAATATCCGTGATGACGACGGCAATATTATCGGCGACGATTTGTTCCCCTGTCACTGTCACATGTGGCTCGCCAAACTGGGATCGCAAATATCGGCCAGTCTCCCCATCATATTCCCAATCCACCACATATACGGGCGCCCAAAAATCGACGTACAAACCCATGCCATTTTTTCCTGTTGGCTCTGAATCTTTAAACATCCATAAATCATACAACCGAGTCGGCGCAACACCTGCCTCTTCACGCATCGTATTAAACGCATTCAATAGTTCGGTTGATGTATAAACGTTATGTGGCGCGTATCGGTTCGTAGCACGCCAAAAATAATCTCCCCACCAATATTGGTTCAGGTCAAATGTATCACTGGAGGCAATCGAGTCCAACGCCTTACTTGAACCACCCACATGGGCATACAGCGCATCAAACTCAGAAGCCCAATCAAGGTAATACGGCCGCGCGGAGCGCACGGGACCAATTTCCTCGACGGACTGATCTTCACTGAAAAAGGCAAGCATGCGAGAAATCCCCGCCTCTACCGGCGCTTCCACGACCAAAAAGGCCTGGTCGATTCCTGAAGGAGGCCACGCTTCCTCATGGTTATCCACCATCACGGAAAAAACGTGCGGGAGATCAAGAGGTTCATACAAAGCCACGCCTGTCAGTGGATGACGATACAAAAGTTCAGATGTGTTTGATTGTGTCGACGTCGTTTGCTCTTGCGTCCGAAACACAAATTTCGGCAGCACAGCCAAAACCAGTCCGACAAGTCCTAACACAAGAAGAAGACCGACCAACAAAAGCCGGTCGGCCTTCCCCCAGAGGCCTGGGAGGCGAAAAGGGATTTTTTTCATCCCAGACATGATTACTTCTTTTCCGGAGAGCCTTTGGCATCGCCCGCGTCTTGCGCGTCTTCTTCTCCCTCCTGTGCTTTCTTCTCCTTTGCGACTTCTACCGCAGATACATCCTCTTCCACGGCCGCATTCAAAGCCTCCATTTCCGCATCAGAGCGTGGAGGTTCAACAGACGCAATGGAAAGTTCCGCATCTTCCAAAATCTCGACGCCTTCCGGAACGGTTAAGCCAGAGACACGAATGGAATCATCAAATGTTGCTAGCACACTGATATCGACCTGGATCGATCGAACCAGTTTGGATGGAAGAGCGCGGATGGCGACCGTCTCGCGAGAGGGGATGAATGTGCCGCCAAGCGCTTTCACCGCGGCAGACTCTCCAATAAATTCCAGTTCGACTTCAGTCTCGATTTCCTTGTTCATGTCGATCGACCGAAAATCAATATGCGTGAACTCGTTTCGCAGAGGATCAACTTGGTAGTCCTGAATAAGAACATGGAGCGGAGCATGTGCATCAATTTTCAACTCAACGATGGAGCTTTCTCCCGCTTCCTTAAAGGTCTTAATAAACTGATTTCGGTCAACCGTAATGTTTTGTGGAGCAGTTCCAGATCCATAGACAACGCCAGGCACAGCTCCTACTGCTCGCAAACGATATGTTTTACGCCCTTTTTCCGTACGTGTTTTGGCTTCAAGAATGGTGTCTGTCATAAAAAATCACAATAATGCGCGAATTGTGCTCTACTCCCTACAAATAGTCAAGCGACGCGGGGATCAGCTACATTCTAAACTCAATGCACCACCTCAAGACCCCTTCAAAACCCCAGCAACTTGCCCTCTTGGTCAGTTTCAACGAGGGTTGGAGCCTATGAGGGGCCAACCAATCACATCCTATGAACGAGAGAAGATAGAGCTATTTCTGCGAGGTTGGTGGAGTCTAAGAAAGATCGCAAGGTACTTGCATCGAGACCACTCCGTCATTGTCCGAGAGATTGCGCGCAACCGTGATCGTCAGGGAGTGTACCGAGCCGCATCTGCGCATGAGGTGGCTGTGAAGCGGCTGAGCCGGGAACACCGTCACAAACTCGATGAAGATGACGTGCTACGTAACTACGTCATGCAAAAACTGAAGGAAGGATGGAGTCCGCAGAAAATTGCCGGGAGACTAAAAAACCATCCAGATTCGCAAGTTGCTGGGTCGTACGTTTGCCACGAGACGATATACCAGTACACCTACGAAGGAGCAGGACGGTTTCTGGGACTCTACCAGTACTTAGTGCGTAAGCACAAGAAACGACACAGAAAGTTTGGGAGAAAACCAAGGAAAGAAAAGGGTATTTCATTCATGACAAGTATTCATCAGCGACCCAAGGAAATCACCCAACGCTTGGAGTTTGGTCACTGGGAATCCGACTCTATTGTCTCAAAGGAGTCGAAGGCCGCACTCAATGTTCTTCGAGAACTGAAGTCACACAAGCTCTTCATCACGTATCTTCCAAACATGAGTGCCCAGATGACAGAAGAAGCCATCCGACAACGGATTCAAGAACTGGGTTCAGAACACTTTCAGAGCATCACGTTTGACCGAGGGAGTGAAGGAGCCAACCACTACAAGCTTCGACTCGACTACAACATCGACACCTATCACTGTGATCCCTACTGCTCTCACCAGAAAGGTGCGGTAGAAAACTCGAATGGACTTATTCGACGATTCTTTCCCAAAGGCACCGACTTCTTACTTGTCACACCACAACAAATTTATGACGTCCAAAACAAACTCGACAACCAACCCAGAGCTCAACTCGGATATAAAACACCCCACGAAATCTCAGGAGCACTCATGGGGTAAGTGGTGCATTGAAAACTTGACTAGACCTCAAACAAAAAACAGCCCGTTTGGGCTGTTTTTGGCTAGAGGCCGAACTGGTTTTTGAGCTCGTCGAGTTTGCCTTCTACAAGCATTTGTCGTTCATCGTCTTTGTCGAGTTTGAAACCCTGGGAGCCCGACTCGCTGTACTTGGCGGCGGTGAGGCCGTGGAGCTTGGCTTCTTCGGGGGTGAGTGGCTGGTTGAGTTCCTGGAAAATGACCTGGCACACACGTTCGCCGGGATACACGCGGATGACCTGATCGCCTGCCTCGTTCTTCATGGGGAAGATGAGATGTCCCTTGTAGCCGGTATCGATGATTCCCGAGAGCGAGAGGTCGATGCCGCGGCGATTTGTCGATGTGCGAGGAAAGAGAATGGCCATGAGGTTCATCGCACCCAGTTCGATGCGCTCGAGACTTGTGCCGATCACGAATTCGTTTGGGAGAAGCTCGAAGTACTGACCGGGTTGGAGTTGAACTTCGTCGAACTGTTCGCGGTGGGCGTCCACATCATCGATCGCCATCTTGATCGCGCGTCGGCCTTTTTCATCAACCGTCCAGTTGCGGGGGATGAGGAATTTGTACCCCAAGCGCAAATCGATGGCGTGCGGCTGGATCTGAAACTGGTCGAGCGCTGGGGTGAACGTCAGCCCACCGGAGTCGATTTGTGAGAGGATTTCTGAGCGCGTAAGAATGGACATAGTTGGAACGTAACTTTCACGATCGTGAACTTTATGTACCCTCCAGCCTGACACAAAAAACGAAATTTTAAAAACCCGCCGTTCAAAGGCGAGTTTTTATCTCGGTTATGAATTTGGATCGATTTTGATGCCAGGACCGACGCTCGAAGCGATTGTGGTGGAGCGCAGGTAGATACCCTTGGACGATTGCGGCTTCATGCGCTTGACTGTCTCAAGGAGCGCGCGGAGGTTTGCCTCCAGCTGCTCTTGCGTGAAGGACTTGCGGCCGAAGATTTGGTGGAGGTTTCCTTGTGGATCATTCTTGAAGCTCTCCTTTCCAGCCTTCTGCTCGGTGATCATTTTGGTCACGTTTGGAGACACGGTGTCGGTCTTTGGGTTTGGCATGAGCCCACGAGGTCCCAAGAGTCGGGCGAGCTTGGCGAGCTTTGGCATCATCGCGGGAGTGGCAACCGCAACATCGAAGTCGATGACGCTTGTCGTCGCAATTTTATTGATGAGCTCTTCGCCACCAACGATATCAGCTCCAGCTGCCTTCGCGTCGGATTCTTTTTCCGCCTCAACAAACGCGGCGACACGTTTGGTTTTACCGGTCCCGTGTGGAAGCGCGATGGTACCACGCACCTGCTGATCGGATTTGGAGGCGTCGATTCCGAGGCGCACATGAAGCTCCATGGCTTCGTCGTATTTTGCGGTCGCGGCTTTCTTAGCGAGCGCGACGGCCTCGGCAATCGTGTAGGTTTTTGATTTATCGACAAGCTTTTTTGCCTCCTTGAATCGGTTACTTGGCATAGTGGTTCGGTCGACCTTTGACAAGCTCAGGTCTCCCACGTTTTGGTTATTAGTGTTATTTGATATCAACTCCCATCTGACGTGCGGTACCGGCGATGATTTTCATCGCGGCCTCGATGTCATTGGCGTTGAGGTCAGGCATTTTCTTTTCCGCGATCTCTTGAAGCTGGGCTTTTGTGATCGTTCCCACTTTCGTGGTCAGTGGGTTGCTGGATCCTTTTTGGATTTTCGCCGCCTTCATGATCATATCACTGGCCGGCGCGGTCTTTGTGATGAAGTCGAATGTCCGGTCTTCGTAAACGTTGATGATGACGGGAACGGTTTCCCCGCGGCGATCTTGCGTCGCGGCGTTAAACTTCGTGACGAACTCCCCGATCGGGAGACCGTGCTGACCAAGCGCTGGTCCTACCGGAGGCGCTGGGGTGGCCGCGCCTCCAGGAATCTGGAGTTTGACCTGAGTGACTAACTTTTTTGCCATATTTTTTTAAGTGGATTCCCGCTTACGCGGGCAACCACGGCTAGGGATTAACGGGCGAATTTATACCTTACGTCTTCTTAATTTGCAAGAAGTCGAGCTCGACCGGGGTTTCACGGCCAAAGAGGTTCACGAGCACCTTGATCTTGCCACGCTCCTCGTCGATTTCCGCGACCTTGCCTTCCTGGTTCTTGAACGGGCCGTCTGTGATTTGTACGGAATCGCCTTTTTGCACATCCATCTTAAACTCCGGCTCGTCTACACCCATGCGTTTTTTGAGCGCTTCCATCTCTTCTTCTGCGATCGGGGTTGGGGTCGTTCCGGTACCGATGAAACCGGTCACATTGGGCGTGTTACGCACAACGTACCACGAATCGTCCGTCACAAGCATCTCGACAAGCACATAGCCCGGGAAGATTTTTTCTTCGACCGTCTTGCGCTTGCCGTTCTTGATTTTGATTTTTTTCTCTTTGGGAACAAGGACGTTAAAGATTTTGTCGGTCATGTCCATGGTCTCGATACGCTGCTGGAGGTTTTCCGCCACGTTCTCCTCGTATCCCGAGTAGGTGTGGATTGCGAACCAGCGGCGTCCAAAATTGGCTGTCTGTTTTGCCATATTAGCTTGTGACGAGGATTAGCCATTGCAGACCTTGATTGAGCACCCAATCAAGACCTCCAAAAAATACAGCCAGTGTCAGGCACAGCCCGATCACAATGAGCGAATACTTTGTTGTCGTCTGGCGGTTGGGCCAGGTGACTTTTCGTAGCTCCTCGCGCGCTTCCCGGAGGTAGCGGACGAGCCACGTAAACGGATTCTTCATAGAAAAACGTATCTTAAAACCCCCTGGTGGGGGGCTGATGGAGGAGACTGTACATGAGGATTGATTTTTTGGCAAGGAAAATTGGGGAAAAGAAAAGTCCCATCCGGTTGGATGGGTCGTAGCTCAGGCCACGCGCTTGCGGGCGGCCTGGAGCTTCTGTCGGCGGGCGAGGTCGCTCCACTGATCCGCCAGCCACTCGACGAACTTCGTGACCGTGCGCCACAGAGCCATCTTGTGGATGTGCCCGTCGGTGTAGCGTTTCTTGCCGTCTTCCTCGACGACCTCGGGGTGCGCGGTGCGCAGCTTCGTCTTGTATTCCAGGAGCATCCGACCCCATGGCGTGCGATTGCTCTGGCGGTTGAACTGATCCGCGAGCAGGTACAGGGCCTGCCTGGCGTCCGGGTGCCAGTTGGCCACACTGCCCGCACGGCGACGCGGGAACCTCCCGTCTTGCGTTACCGCGACACCGCAGAACTGCTTGAGCTTGGCCTGTGTGGCCTTCCGGGCGCGATGCCGGAGCTGGCTCCGCTGCTGATGACACTCGACCGCGCGTTCGAGTTTCGCGGCCTGCTCCGGACGGTTGTTCTTCCCACACCACGACGCCACGCGCTGCAGGGTCTGGAAGGCGTTCCCATCGTCCTTGACGAAGTGCTTGAGATTCTGCAGCCCGGCTGTGCGCTCCAGACGCACGGACTCCTCGTAGAGGGCGTCCATGCGCGCCTGGTCGGGTTCGACCATGAAACGTTCTATGGTGCCGATCGCGCTGATGAGCCGTCCGGCGAGCGCTGGGCCGACGCCCACGACGTGGTCGAAGATGTGCTGCCAGATTTCCGTATCTTTGATCGCGCGGTCGAGCTCGCGGATGCGGATGTTCTCTTCGTCTTCCAGGGCGAGAAGGATCCGGTCGTTGGCCTTGAGCGTCTCGTACTGCGCTTCGATGTCGAGATCCGCGAAGTCGCTCTCGCGGCAGAACACGGCGCCGTTGAGCGTCTGACGCAGCCGCTGTTCGCACGCGATGCGCGCCTTCATGGCGTCCATGCGCAGGGCCTGGCGCTCGCGGACCTGGATGATCTTGCGGGTGTTGGCCGTGACCTCGTGGAAGATGATGGGTTCCACGGCCACGAGCAGGCCGAGCAACTTGGCGTCGTTGTCCTTGGTCTCCTCGCCAAACACCTGGCGCCTCTGCTTGAGGATCGATGGCGGGAGGCGCATGACGGTGGCACCCTTCTTCTCGCCCACCTTGGAGAGGGCGAAGGCGAGACGATCGCCCGAGCCGCCCAGGCTCATGGCGTAGATGTCGCCGGGCTTTAGGCCGTCGTAGGCGTCGGGCACCTTCACGACGATCTGCTGCTTGCCGTCCTGCATCCGCAGATGGGCTGGGTTGATGCCCTCGATGCTCTCGCCCTTGCGGACCGTGCGCCACTTCACATGGCGCGGGCTGAAGGCTGTGAGATCTTCGTCGGGTGTGACGTCGCGCCAGGAGACGGGGAAGGTGCCCCGCACCCAGTCGAGCTCCGCGTTGTCGTCGTCGAGCTCCACGAATGTCCCTGTGTCGCCCAACCACAGCTGGGTGGGACGCGCTTCTCCGGCGGTGGTCTTCTTGACCCGGTGCCGGATACCGATGAACCTTTTGTTCATTCTTACCCTCGGGTGGATGTTGCCCATGATTTAGGAGAATTCCTTCTCTGGCAACGTGCCACCCTAGCAAATAGTGAGGAAAAGTCAAGGATTCTATCATGAGTATTGCAACGGTCTCATCCTACAGAAAAGGATACATTTTTTCGCAGGTGCGAAATTTTGTCACCAAAATAAAAACCACCCGGAGGGGTGGTCAGGAACCAACAGGGGGGCCACCGCGATTGCACGGCTCGACTCGTCGCTCAGGGGTCGTGCAAGGTCGTCTTAGACTTTCGTCACGTGCTGGCTCGCACGACAGGGAGTTTGACAACGTGTTCCTCGTCCGGAGACATTGCGAACCTCGTCAGACAGGTTGCTGCGCACCAGCGCCCTCGACTTTCGACAAAGGGATGATCGCGCAGCGGGAGATCGGGCAAGTAACGCGTCGTCCTTCGACAACTGGTTGTCCGCCCGATGGGAGCTCGACACACCCAGTTACGACCGTGAGGTCACCTCGTCTTTCGTCAAGCAGGAGAGCAACAGTCGCTCGCTCATCTGGAGAACATGGTCAGCAACGTCGCTCATGGGTCGTGCATTCGCCTCATTAACCAAGGTCAAGTTCGAGTTCACACGACAGGGAGTCTGACAGAAACGACGACGCCAGTGGCACTGTCCCATTCGTCAGACAAGTTGCTTCGACAATGACTACATCGACCGTGAAGGTCGTAAGTAAAATCGTCAAGCAGGTTGCCGAGCAGGTGTTTTCCCGTCTTACGGACACTCGATGATTCGCCCGGCGAATCTTTCTACCCTAAATCAAAGACAGGGTCAAGCCCTGTCCCGAATCGGTTCCAAATCTCTATACTCTAGACATCACACTAAGAAACAGGACTTATTCCAAGTAGAGTGTAGGGAAAGAATGTGTTGTTGAGAAACGTCACGAGATCATCAGTCGCAGCATCAATGTCATCGATAAATCGATTGTGCGTCGTTTCTGAACGTCCACGTTTCCAAACATGTTCCTGAGGATTCTCCTCTGGCGCATATTTGGGAAAATGAATCACTTCGATGTTTCCATCCTCCTTGATGTATTCTTGAACCACCGAACCTCGATGCCATCCTGCGTTGTCCCATAAGAGGACGATTTTTTGTTTTGGGTAAAGAACACGGACACCTTTCAAGATATCGGCAGTGACCACCATGTTTTGTTTGAGTGTTTTGAACGCATGTTCTTTTCCTGTTTTCACATTTAAGAATCCATACACTTGCCGTCTTTCAACGCTGGAGTTGGCCACCTCCACCCGCACCGTCTCTCCTTGAGGGAGCCACACCTTCTGGGTCGTTGTTTTGGTTGTGAGGATCATCTCGTCAGCAGTCAGCAAAATAGTGTGTGGATCCTTGAAATGCTGTTCTATCTTTGTTTTGTTTGCTTTTCTCCACGCTTGGATCTCACCCTCATTGCGTTCATGATACGTGCGTTCCGGCTTGTGGTAGCTGAATGAGGCTTTGCGAAAGACGACATACAGGGATGTTTTTGACTTGTACTTCACGTCATAGGTTTGTTCAATCCATGCTCCCAAGAGTCCGGTTGTCCAAAAGTCGCTTCCAAATCCAAGTTGTTTAGGTGTCTTTTTGCCAACCGTTGTAATGATCTCGTCTCGTTGTTTCTTGGTGAGAAGTTCTTTTGGTTTTCCTTGGCGTTTGTCGACAAAGACGTCTGAACCGCCTTTGACATAGGCGGTATACAATCCGAAGATACGAGACTTCGAAAGTCCTGTTGCCAATACAATTGTTTCGGTTGGAATGGAACGAGCACACATGAGAACCGCTTGAGCGCGACGGACCTCACCGCTTTTTTTGGTGATGTCCACAATGATTTCCTCCAACTCTTCTATTTGTTTTTGTTTTAGCTTTTGCTTCACAACGTGGTCATTTTACCACGTTTCTTAGTTTTCCGAGTCCTATTTCACGGTGTGATGTCTATCGTGCGACTTCGTCAGCTCGCTGTGCGTGTATTAGCCTTTTTGTCTGGGTGAAAAATTTACTTGCTTCCAGAAGCTCGATAAAAACTGGAGTGTTGTTTTTTGAGAAATGGACAATAACGTTGCCTGCTTCCTTGGCGTAGTCGATCGGTTTATCGCTAATCTCCCAGCTAAGCACATCGGCTTCTGGTTCGTAGGAGACGTTAATTTTTTCTGCTTTTTTTCTCATACTGGGTTACTCGGCCTGGATAGAACGTGATGATTTTTACCGCTTGCCCTTCCTGCTTATAAATTACTCTCAAAACATGCTTGTCGTCAATTTGTTTTTGGGCGATCAGGAGAGGGCTTCTCGAGTAAAGAATCGATGATATCCGGTTCCGTTACTGCATCGATAACCTGGCTCTCGAGTACAAGAAAACAATGGCGTTTAAGGAGGGCAAACTTTTCTTGTGCATGTTTGGTAAAGATGATCCTCACACATCTAAGTTTTTTACCGTCTTTGCATGCGTCTGGATAAACCGTTTGCGCGGAGCGACGTCGGAGCCCATCAGCACATCAAAGACTTCCTCAGCTTTTTCCGCATCCTCAATCGTGACCTGTTTCATGACACGGGTTTTTGGATCCATCGTTGTCTCCCAGAGTTGCTCTGGGTTCATCTCTCCCAAACCTTTGTAGCGCTGAATGTTCACCTTCACACCTGACACTTCCATCTGTTCTGTTTCGCTTTCGCCTTCGGCGACTTCCTCCGTTTTTTCTGTCTCGGCCACCTTTTTACCTTTCCCGATATCGCCGATTAAGCTTTCGATCATTTTTTGCTTCTCACCTTCCGTGTAGGCGTAGCGGAAATTTTTTCCGACGTTCACGCGGTAGAGCGGCGGTTGGGCAATGTAGATATGGCCGGAGTGGATGAGGTCGGGGAAGTAGCGATAGAAAAGGGTTAAGAGCAGCGTGCGGATGTGCGCGCCGTCTACGTCCGCGTCCGTCATGATGACGATTTTGTCGTAACGCAAACTCGCCATATCAAACCCATCGCCGATGTTGGTGCCAAGCGCGATGACGAGCGACTTGATCTCGTTATTCCCAAGCATCTTGTCCAAACGCGCGCGCTCGACGTTTAAGATTTTTCCACGCAACGGGAGGATCGCTTGAGTTTCTCGATTGCGTCCCTGCTTGGCCGATCCACCAGCGGAGTCTCCCTCGACGATAAAGATTTCTGAGATACTTGGATCCTTACTGGAACAATCGGCGAGTTTGCCTGGGAGCGTGAGACCTTCAAGTGCGCCTTTGCGCAACACGGTGTCACGCGCCGCACGAGCGGCCGCTCGGGCTTGGGCGGCGAGAAGACATTTCCCGATAATCGCCTCGGCATCGGCTGGGTGCTCTTCCAGGAAAATACGGAATGCTTCGCCGAAGACGGTCTCGACTGCGGTGCGAGCTTCTGGGTTGCCAAGCTTTGCTTTTGTCTGTCCCTCGAACTGTGGTTCCTTGATTTTTACCGAGATGACCGCGGTGAGTCCTTCGCGCACATCGTCACCTGAGAGGTTCTGGTCTTTTTCTTTGAGGAGTCCTTTGTTGCGTGCATAGTTGTTGAGCTCGCGGGTGAGTGCGGCGCGGAATCCGGAGAGGTGCATCCCGCCTTCGGGGTTGGTGATGTTGTTGGCAAAGCAGTGGACGGATTCGTGGTACTCACCAGTGTACTGCACGGCTGTTTCGACCTCGACGTCTGTCGCTTCGTCGAGCTTGTGGACGTAGAAAATGTTTTTGTGCTTTTCTTCCTTCCCATGGTTGATGTGGCGAACGTAGGAGGCCACCCCGCCTTCGAAGTAAAACGCGTAGATGGATGGATTTGTCGCGTCACGTTCGTCAGCGAGAACCAGTTTGATTCCCTTGGTGAGATACGCTTGTTGACGAAGGTGATCGATAATCGTCTTGAAATCAAAATCGACTGACTCAAAGATCGTCTCGTCGGGGCGGAACGTGATTGTCGTGCCGGTGCCTTTGGCTGTACCGACAGATTTCACTTTGGCTTTTGGTTTCCCGCGTTCGTACTCTTGTACCCAAAGTTTTCCATCGCGTTTCACTTCGGCTTTGAGATACGTCGACAATGCGTTCACGACAGAGACTCCCACGCCGTGCAGACCTCCAGAAACTTTATAACCGCCGCCGCCGAATTTTCCTCCGGCGTGGAGTTTGGTGAGAACGAGCTCGAGAGCCGAGACTTTAAACTGTGGATGTGGATCAACCGGAATACCACGCCCTTCGTCCTCGATCGAGACCATGTTGTCTGGAAGAAGCCGAAGTGTGATTTGTTTCCCGTGTCCGGCCATGGCCTCGTCAAACGAGTTGTCCATGACTTCCCAAATGAGGTGATGCAAACCTGCCGGACCTGTTGATCCGATATACATTCCCGGACGCTTTCGCACTGGGTCGAGTCCCTCTAAGACTTGGATTTGCGACGCGCCGTATTCCCCCGAAGCGCCTTTGGCAGGTTTCTTTGTTTCCTTTTTAACCATAAAAAATGTTTTCACAGGCTCAGTATTTCGCCCCTAGCTTACCGTAGTCGTCGGTTTTTTCCAAGGCGGATATGTTATACTTTTCCTTGTATGAACGAAGGAGGTCTTCTCCTGCAGGAGGAAAAAGAGTTTAAACGGTTTTATAAGGTGTCGTTGTGGTGGGTGACGCACCGTGCGGCTCTGCGCAAGATTGGGTTTGCGCTGTTCATCGCCTTTGACGCGACACTCTTTTTGTTTGGCGGCTGGCATTTACTGGATGCGTTCGCCGTGAGTTATGACTCGGAACAAAACGCTGTCTTGCGTATGGTGGCGCTTGGACAATCTGATTTGCACGCCTCTACGGCAGGCAATGCGGCTAGGGATCTGGAAACAGGAGATGGACGAGTTCTTTCGATTGGAGACAATCGATATGACCTCTACGCGACGCTCGTGAATTCCAACGATGATTGGTGGGCGGAGTTTTCTTACTCTTTTTCGATCGGTGGCTCACAGACGGATGTGCGTGAAGGATTCGTCCTTCCCATGGAGGAGAAATCCGTGGCCGAACTTGCTGTCAAATCCGCTAGTCCAATTCAGTCTGCCAGCCTGAGTATCGAGAATGTGCGCTGGCATCGCGTTGACCATCACGTTATTCCAGACTATGCGACTTGGGCAAGTGATCGACTGAACTTTTCCATTTCGGCATCCTCGTTTGAGAAAGAGACGCGTTTTGACGGCGAGACATTTGGACGTACCACGTTCACCATTGAAAATGACACCGCGTTCAGTTACTACGATGTCGGTCTCTTTGTTCTCCTGCTGCGTGGAAGCTCGGTTGTGGGAGTGAACCGCACGAGCCTTTCGAGTTTGGAGAGCGGCGTAGAAACAGAGGTTACGGTGAATTGGTTTGGGACGCTTCCCAGCGTCAGCGAGGTTCAGATTATTCCCGAGCTCAACATTTTTGATCTGGAGGTGTATAAATCGCTTCAAGGGGAGTCGACGCGGGATACGCGAACGCGCGTCTTTTCTCGATAGCCATGGCAACACCTCTACAGAATTACGTTTCACGATTGTCCCGCCATGTGCGCGGTATGGATTGGGCGCTCGCGCTCGCGGTTTTTGGGTTGGTGCTCTTGGGTCTTGCCTCGATTTATTCCGTCGAACTTTCACGAGATGCCGCAGAATTTGTGCATGTAAAAAAACAGATCGCCGCGCTGGTGTTAGGGGTCTGTATGTTTGTTGGGATCGTCGCCTCCAATTACCGTTTATGGCAAAATTACGCACTGGTGTTGTATCTCTTTTGCGCCGTGCTGCTTATTGGAGTGCTTTTTTTCGGTGATACGGTTCGCGGAGCCACGGGATGGTATGTGGTTGGACCTGTGAGTTTTCAACCAGTGGAGGGAATGAAGATTGGTCTTGTGATCGCTTTGTCCGCGTACTTCGCGCGTAGAGGGAAGCGTCTGTTTGACCTACGCGGGTTTTTAGAAAGCGGAGTCATAACGTTGCTGCCGGTTTTTTTGGTGTTGCTCCAGCCAGATTTTGGATCCGCCTCTATTTTGTTGGGAATTTGGGTTTTTTATCTCTTATACGCAGGGATTTCATGGAAATCTATCGTGGCATTGGCATCCGCGGCCACGGGGATGCTATTGCTCGGATGGTTTTTTTTCTTTGCTGAGTATCAACGTTCGCGAATTTTGACGTTTTTGGATCCAAGCGCGGATCCTTTAGGAGAAGGCTATAACGTCACGCAAGCGATCATTGCGGTTGGATCAGGCAGATGGTTTGGGAGTGGGTTGGGATTTGGGACACAAAGTCAGCTTAAGTTTTTGCCAGAGAGTCAGACGGATTTTATTTTTGCTGTGGTTGCCGAGGAACTTGGGTTTGTGGGAGCCGTCTTGTTGTTGGGAGCGTTTGGGTTTTTGTTCTATCGGATTTGCCTCCAGGCCGGTCGTGCAACAGACGATTTCACGTGTTATCTTCTCTTGGGAATCGCCTCTATTTTTTTTCTCCAGTTCTTTGTGAACGTTGGGATGAATCTAGGCCTTTTTCCCGTTACGGGCATCGGCCTTCCATTTGTGAGCTATGGAGGAAGTTCCTTAGTGGTGATGTTGACGCTCTTTGCGATGGTTCAGAGTGCGGCTTCCCGAAATCGATGACATAGCACACGGTCAACAACTTGTGGTATTGTAAAATTATATGCCTACGGAGTTTGGTTCAGAGCGCTGGAACGAAGGATTAAAACTCGTTTCATTTTGTCCTATTTGTGACTCTCGATATACGCTCACGGAAGCACGTATTTTGGGAACACAGGGA
>CAZELN010000001.1:0-395 GCA_964513275.1 uncultured Gammaproteobacteria bacterium | reverse complement strand
GAAACACGCCTCATGCATGTCCAGTGTCGCAAGTGCCGTAATGCGATCCTTTCGCTTGTCTTAGTCAATAACCTCGGGGCGAGTTCCGTTGGTCTTTTGACGGATCTTTCGTATGACGACGTTGTGCGAGTAAACGCAGCGGAGATGATCACGGTGGATGATGTGATGGCGGTACACGAAACACTTCGTGCTCCTCAGTGGAGACAGGCATTCATGAATCACGCTCATGACTCAACGCCACGCATTCGCAAAAGTCGCCTTCAACGATCCCCACAAAACCATTGACAGAAGGCTTATTTTTTGATATATTATCCCGTTCGATTGATCTTTTCAGATACTTCTTCTAGGAGTCCCAGATGAACAACTTCCGCATCGACACGCTTCCGAGTCGCCAG